>NZ_JAOBZT010000037.1:0-40208 GCF_029839005.1 Stenotrophomonas sp. GD03958
CACCCTCCCGGCCAGCCCCCGGGAAACCAGCTTTCCGCGAACAACCAAACCACCCACGAGGGGCTGCGCGGTTGGCGGGAATCCCCCACGGATTCGTTAGCCGGAAGTTAAAGATCCGTAAGCATTCTGCTGCGATCCCGCAGTCATCTGCATGCAACCGATCGTCATTAGCCTTCGTGACGTTCCAGTCAGGTTCGACGCGGTAAGCTCTCCCTCGATGAGCTCGCAGCATCGCTCATCGAGTGCAGTACGCAGTAGCAATTTGGAGGAATACATCACATGGCAATCGTTCTTTATGTCGGTGGTAGCAAGGATGGCGAGAAGGGCGTGGTGCCCTACGGCTTCAGCAAATCCCGCGCCGACACCGCGCTGGGGCCGGAGTTCTACACGGAGCGGTTCATGGAACTGCAGGGTGTCGGCAAGGTCCGCCTGATGGCCCTGGAAGGCATGCGTGACGAGATCGTCATGCAGCGCGCCGCCCGCCACTACCGCTGACCTTCGTAACACGCGGCAGGGCGCGCCCACCATCGCGCGCCCGCGCCGGCATCCCAGCCCAGGGCCAGTCCGGGCCCGCGCTTTGCCAGGATGCCGGCGTCCAATCCGGCTACGCCGCTGAACCTTGCGCCCTGTCAATGCCTTGTCCGGCTCCGTCGCGGGTTGCCAGAATGGGGTCTTCCCGTAATGCGGCACAGACCTGAAGCAATGCACGACGCCAAGAACGCCCAGAGCGCGCTCGCCCAGCAGATCGCCCAGACCATCGCCGACGAGATCGGTGCCCAGTCCGCCCAGGTGCGCGCCGCCGTCGGCCTGCTCGACGAGGGCGCCAGCGTTCCGTTCATCGCGCGCTACCGCAAGGAAGTGACCGGCGGCCTGGACGACACCCAGCTGCGCAACCTGGAAGTGCGCCTGACCTACCTGCGCGAGCTGGAGGACCGTCGCGCAGCGGTGCTGGCCAGCATCGGCGAACAGGGCAAGCTCAGCGACGAACTGCGCAACGACATCCTGGCCGCCGATACCAAGAGCCGTCTGGAAGACCTGTACCTGCCGTACAAGCCCAAGCGCCGTACCCGCGCCCAGATCGCCCGCGAGGCGGGGCTGGAGCCGCTGGCCGATGGCCTGCTGGCCGACCCGACGCAGGACCCGCAGAGCTTTGCGGCCAGCTTCGTCAATGCCGACAAAGGCGTGGCCGACACCAAGGCTGCGCTGGAAGGTGCGCGCGCGATCCTGATGGAGCGCTGGGGTGAAGACGCCGCGCTGGTCGGCGAACTGCGCACCTGGCTGGGCGAAACCGGCGTGATCCGCGCGCGCGTGGCCGAGGGGAAGGAAACCGAAGGCGCCAAGTACCGCGATTACTTCGATCACGCCGAGTCGTTGGCGAAGATTCCCTCGCACCGGCTGCTGGCGCTGTTCCGCGCGCGCCGCGAGGAGATCCTGTTCCTGGAGCTGGACCCCGGCAGTGATGCCGAGGCCGGCCACCAGTACGCCGAAGGGCGCGTGGCGCGCAGGGCCGGCATCGCCGACCAGGGCCGCGCCGCCGACCGCTGGCTGCTGGACGCCTGCCGGCTCACCTGGCGCGCCAAGCTGCACACGCACCTGCTGCTGGACCTGTTCAACCAGGCCCGTGAGAAGGCCGAAGCCGAGGCCATCGCGGTGTTCGGCGACAACCTGAAGGACCTGTTGCTGGCGGCACCCGCCGGCCCGAAGACCGTGCTCGGACTGGACCCGGGCATCCGCACCGGCTGCAAGATCGCCGTGGTCGATGCCACCGGCAAGCTGGTGGCCACCGACACCATCTACCCGCACGAGCCGCGTCGCCAGTGGGAGCAGTCGCTGCAGACGATCAAGCAGCTGTGCGCCAAGCACAACGTGGAACTGATCGCGATCGGCAACGGCACCGCCAGCCGTGAAACCGACAAGCTGGCCGGCGAAGCGATCAAGGCCGCTGGCAACCCGAAGCTGCAGAAGGTGGTGGTCAGCGAGGCCGGCGCGTCGGTGTACTCGGCGTCCGAGTTCGCGGCCAGGGAGTTCCCGGAGCTGGACGTGTCGCTACGTGGGGCGGTGTCGATCGCCCGCCGCCTGCAGGACCCGCTGGCCGAACTGGTGAAGATCGAACCCAAGGCCATCGGTGTCGGCCAGTACCAGCACGATGTGGACCAGTACCGCCTGGCGCGCGCGCTGGATGCCCGCGTGGAGGACTGCGTGAACGCGGTGGGCGTGTACGTGAACACCGCTTCGGCTGCACTGTTGTCGCGGGTGTCCGGCCTGTCGTCCACGGTGGCCGAGAACATCGTGCGCCACCGTGATGCGAACGGCCCGTTCAAGCGCCGCAAGGACCTGCTGAAGGTGGCGCGCCTGGGCGAGAAGACCTTTGAACAGTGCGCGGGCTTCCTGCGCATTGCCGACGGTGATGAGCCGCTGGATGCTTCGGCGGTACACCCCGAAGCCTACCCGGTGGTCGAGCGCATCGTGGCCAGCACCGCGCGCCCGATCAAGGCGCTGATCGGTGATGGCAGCTTCCTGCGCGGCCTGAAGGCCGAGCAGTTCACCGATGCCACCTTTGGCGTGCCGACCGTGCGTGACATCCTCAAGGAACTGGAGAAGCCGGGCCGAGACCCACGCCCCGAGTTCAAGGCGGCACGCTTCGCCGAGGGCGTCGAGGACATCAAGGATCTGCGCGAGGGCATGGTGCTCGAGGGTGTGGTAAGCAACGTGGCGGCCTTTGGTGCCTTCGTCGATATCGGTGTGCACCAGGATGGCCTGATCCACATTTCGGCCCTGTCCGATACGTTCGTGAAGGACCCGCGCGACGTGGTCAAGGCCGGCGATATCGTCAAGGTGAAGGTGCTGGAGGTGGACGTGGCGCGCAAGCGCATCGCCCTGACCCGGCGCTTGGACGATACCCCTGGCCAAGCCACCAGCCGCCCGGGCCAGCGTGATGAGCGCGGCCATGGGCAGGGTCCGCGCCGCGATGCAGGCGGCCAGAACCGCGGGCCGTACCGGGGCCAGGGCAATGGCGGCCGTCCCGCCGCGTCCGCGCCCCCGGCCAACAACGCCCTGGCCGAAGCCTTCGCCCGCGCCAAGCGCAGTTGAGGACCGTGTTCCCCGTCACGCTTGATTCGTGGCGGGGGGACTTGTCGATTTTCCCCGTGATTGCGCACACTTGCGCTTGAGGGGAGGCGTCCGGCCACCCCGCTGTTGCTGGGGAGGGCCATGACGCCAGCAGGACCCGTCGTCTTCGTTGAGGTCTGCAGCGTCGCGCTGCGGCCGCTGCCTCCCTGTGCGGGCCGGGGTACGGGTTGATGGCCGGCCAGGGAGCCAACGGCAACGGGTTGCTGGAGCGGCGCCTGCAGGCGCTGGCCGAAGAGCGTCGTCGCCTGGCGATGATCATTGACGGCACCGCCGCCGGCACCTGGGAGTGGAACGTGCAGACCGGCGAGATGCGGGTCAATGCGCGCTGGGCGGAGATCGTCGGTTATCGCCTGGAAGAGCTGGAGCCGGTGTGCCAGAAGACGTTCCTGAAGCTGGTCCATCCCGATGACATCGTCCTGTCCGACGCGGCACTTGAGGATCATTTTGAAGGCCGCAGCGACAACTATGTCTGCCTGCTCCGCATGCGCCACAAGAACGGCCAGTGGATATGGATCCACGACCGTGGCCGCGTGTTCGAATGGGATGGGCAGGGACGACCGCTGTGGATGGCCGGTGCGCATGCCGACGTGACCGAGCTGCAGCAGGCGCGGCAGGACGCCGCCGAAAGCCGGCAGCGGCTGCAGGCCGTGGTCGATGCGTCCGACGAGGTGGCGGTGATCGCGACCGATACCGAAGGCACCATTACCCTGTTCAATACCGGTGCGCAACGCCTGCTGGGATACAGCGCGGAGGAAGTGGTCGGACAGCGGCGACTGGGTGATTTCCACGATCCGGACGAGTTGGCGGCATGGCTGCGCCCGCTGGCGGCTGCGGACGGACGCCTGCCGGGCGCGTTTGAAGCCCTCAGCGCCCGTGCCGATGCGCAGACCTATTCAAGGCAATGGACATTGAGGCGCAAGGACGGCCAGCCACGCCAGGTGCGCCTGTCGATCAGCCGCATGGATGGTGCCGGCGGCGCGCGCATCGGCTACGTCGGCATGTCCATCGACATCACCGAGATCCTGCAGGCACGTGCCGAAGCACGCCTGGCGGCGGAGAAATTCGCCGGTGCGTTCACGTCGGCGGCGCTGGGCATGGCGCTGGTGTCGCTGGAGGGGCGCTGGCTGGACGTCAATGACGCCCTGTGCCGGATCCTGGGCTACCCCCGCGAGGAACTGCTGCAGGTTGATTTCCAACGCCTGACCCACCCCGATGACCTGCAGGCCGACCTGGCCCTGGTGCAGGATCTGCTGGCCGGGCGGCGCAGTCACTATCACCTGGAAAAGCGCTATCTCGATCGCGACGGCAAGGTGATCTGGGCGCGGCTGTCGGTCTCGCTGGTGCGCAACGAGCATGGCGAGCCGCTGCATTTCGTATCGCAGATCCAGGACATCAGCGCACAGCGCAGCAGCGAACAGCGCCTGTTCGAGAGCGAGCAGCGCAGCCGCATCACCCTCGATGCCGTGGCCGATCTGGTGCTCAGCGTCAGTCTGGACGGTCGTATCGATTACGCCAACGCCGCTGCTGTCCGCACCCTCGCCGGTGATGGCGCGCTGTCGCTGGCAGGGCACAACGTGCAGGACGTGCTGGCGCTGACCACCGAATACGCGCCCGGCTCGGTGCTTGATGTATCCGTGCTGCTGGACCCGGAAAGCAATGCGGTGGACCTGCATGCCGACCTTCTGCTGCGCCTGGGCACGGCCACGATCCCGGTCGATCTGACCCGCGCCTGGCTGCGCGATGACGAGGGCCATGTGCGCGGCGCGGTGTGGGTGCTGCGCGACGACACCCAGCAGCGGGCGCGGCAGCGCGAAGCCCGCCACCTGGCCGAGATCGATCCGCTGACCGAGCTGAGCAACCGTCGTGGCTTCGAGGTGCATCTGCAGCAGGCGATCACCCGCGTGGAGCGTACTGGCCAGGCCGCCTCGCTGATGTACATCGACCTGGACCGCTTCAAGCCGGTCAACGACACCTGGGGCCATCTGGCCGGTGACGCCGTGCTGTGGGCGGTGGCCAGCGTGCTGCGCCACGGCGTGCGGGATTCGGATGTGGTGGCGCGGCTGGGTGGCGATGAGTTCGCGGTGATCCTGTCCGGTTGCACGCCGCGTCGTGCAGCGCGCATTGGCGGCGAGCTGCTGCACACCCTGGCGTCGCTGTCGATTCCGTGGGACCAGGACCGCCTGCATGTGGGCGCCAGCATCGGCATCGCGCCCTTGACGGGCGGGATGAGCGTCGACCAGGCCGTGGCGGCGGCCGATGCCCAGTGCTACCGGGCCAAGGCAATGGGCCGCAACAACGTGCAGGTACAGGGCGAGGCGAGTGAGCTGCCGGGCGGCGACATCGATCCGACCGAGGGCTGATCTCAACCTGTGAGAGGGTGTGCGCGAATACTCCGCGCACTTCCCCTCCTACAGGTGGTCCCATGAATGTCTGCAACCCGGTGACGCTGCGTGCCTACGCCCCGGCAATGGTCGGCTGGTGCCTGGCCCTGGCCGCCTGCCTGCGTGCGGAACAGCTGCGCGGCGACCTGCACGCGCAGGCCCTGCTGCCGGTGCTGCAGGGCGGCGCGGTCGCCTTGCTGGTGTTCACGCTGTCCTGCATCGGTGCCGCCAGCATCATGCTGTGGCGGGCGGGCAGGAACGCGGTGGAGTGATGCGGTGGATGGTTATCGCATCCCCCATGCGCAGTTGCGTCAGCGCAGTACTTCATCCGAACTGACCAGCTGCACGTCATGCATCAGGTTGAGGTAAGCCTCGTAATAGCCCTTGTGTGACGCGCCGACGATGGTCAGCATGCGGGTGCCTGGATGCTGGCCGAGCACGTCGCGCATGTTGGCGACCATGCGCAGGTTACGGGTTTCCCAGTAGCCCAGGTAGTTGCGGCCGAAGCCTTCCGGTGAGGGTTCGACAAGCGTCGCGCCGAAGTCGCTGTTGAACGCCACCATCGCGGTCTCGGGTGCGTTGTAGGCGCGATACATCGCGAGTAATCCTTCCGGTTGAACAAGATTGGCTTCGAGCCGTTCATCAGCCGCCCTGCGTGCTTTGACGAAGGCGTTGTCCCAGGCGCCGCGTATGGCGGCAGCGTAGGCCTTCTGCTGCGATTCCGGTGTGGGCGAATCCGCAGTGTGGTCGTCCACCGACCACAGGCGTTCCAGTCCGAGGCGTGCGGCAAGCACGCCGGCCACCAGGACGGCCTCGTTGCGGCGGGTCATGCGCGTGTCGAGGAACTGCACCAGCTCCGGAGTCAGGCTGTCGGCCGCACGGCGCTCTTCCCGGGGCAGCCGCAGCCATTGGACGACTGCCGAGCTGCTCTCGCCCGCAGCCAGGAAGACTGCGGCCAAGCGACGTCGCTGGGCAGCGCTTGGCGCCTTGGGCCAATCTGCAAGCAGGCGTTCCATTTCCACGTTGGCGCTGGGCACGTCCAGACCGGTGGCGGCCTGCGCCGGTGCCGGATCGACGCAGTAGTCCGCGACGCTCTCCGCGTATCGGGCCGGATTGCGGCGCATGAAGTCACACTGCAGGCCGGACACGTTCTCCACGGCGATCGCGGTGGGCCGCCAGGCCTCCAGGCGCTGCAGCAGAGGTTCCAGCATTGCCGGCGTGAAGGCCTCCGGCAGGCTCGACAGGTGCGGGCTGCCCAGCACCAGTACCTGGTTGGGGCGTCCTGCGGGGGGGCCCTTCAGCTGGTCCGGGTGGAAGGCCGGTCGATAGGCGGTGCCGGTGGCCAGCGCATTGCTGCTGCATAGGGCCAGGAGAAGAAGGCTGGCAAAGCGAGGGAACATGCGATCTCCATGTAAATGAGCATCCCGCGGGACCTTCATGCTGGTCGTTTTCCCCTGCGGGCGAACCCCGCATCGGTCATGTAAACCTTTTTTCCTTGAGCTGCATCCTTCTGTCGGCGATGTGGTCGGCTGCCTCCCTGCGCCTGCGCTGTACAGCGTTCCGCCAACCGGTGGCGGAACGGATCCGGTCCAGCCGTTCATTGGCCCAATGCCTTGGTGTGAAGGCGGGGACACGTGAGAAAGGCGTGAAGTACACGGCAATCGTCCACCGCATTCCGCCTGCAATGGACGGAGTTGCGACGGACGTCGCGGAATGCCGCTAAAGCGGCCGACGGCATCGCCGATATCCCGTCTGGATCCCGCTCCAGTCACCCGCCGCAGGACCCAGGCTGCCCCCGATGGGTGGTCCGCGCAGTGTGCTCCGCCGCCCCAGATGCCGATCGCACCCGCAGCAGACGTTCTTGGCAGTCGCTCGAGAGGTGCCGTGGGCACCTGTAGTCCCTGGCAACCGCCGGGCATCCCGCCCGGCGGGTCACAACCGCTTACCGGACACCGAGGATCAGACAATGCTCATTCCAGGCTTCATGGCAGGCGCGCAGGCGCCGGACGAGCTGCATACCCGATGGTCGCCGTGGCGTACGCTGCTTGGCGTGCTGGCGCCGCAGCAACGCACCGGCACAGCGAAGGCGATGACCGACCGCACCGAGCTGGAGGCGCAGGTGGCCGCGCTGCATCGCGTGCAGGCCGTCATCGAGTTCGCGCTCGACGGCACCATCCTGCAGGCCAATGACAATTTCCTGCAGGCGATGGGGTACCGGCTGGAGGAGATCCAGGGCAGGCATCATTCCCTGTTCGTCGACCCCGAGCAGGCGCGCAGCGCCGAGTACCGCGACTTCTGGGCGCGCTTGGGGCGCGGCGAATACGACGCCGGGCAGTACCGCCGGTTCGGCAAGGGCCAGCGCGAGATCTGGATCCAGGCCTCGTACAACCCGGTGCTGGATCGGCAGGGGCGGCCCTACAAGGTGGTCAAGTTCGCGACCGACATCACCCAGCAGAAGCTGCATGCGGCCGACTCGGCGGGGCAACTTGCGGCGATCGCCAAGTCTCAGGCGGTGATCGAGTTCGGCATGGATGGCCGCATCCTGTCGGCCAATGACAAATTCCTGGCGGTGACCGGCTACAGCCTGGACGAAGTGCGCGGGCAGCACCATTCGTTGTTTGTCGAGCCCGGGCATCGCAGCAGCGTGGAATATCGCCAGTTCTGGGAGAAACTTGGGCGCGGCGAATATGATGCGGGCCAATATCGGCGCCTGGGCAAGGACGGGCGCGAGGTCTGGATCCAGGCTTCCTACAACCCCATCCTGGACCTCAACGGAAAGCCGTTCAAGGTCGTGAAGTATGCCGCCGACATCACCGCGCAGGTGCACGAGAACCAGGCCATGCAGCGCGCCGTGGCGCAGACCCGAGAGGTGGTGGCTGCCGCCAAGCTGGGTGACCTGACCCAGCGCGTAGCCACCGCCGACAAGAGCGGGCCGATTGCCGAGTTGTGCGAAGGCGTGAATTCGCTGGTCGAGGCGATGGCCGCGATCATCGGCCAGATCAAGTTCGCGGCCGACACCATCGCCGTGGGTGCGACTGAAATCGCGCAGGGCAACAGCGACCTGTCGCAGCGCACCGAGCAGCAGGCGGCCTCGCTGGAGGAGACTGCGGTGTCGATGAAGGGTCTTGCCGAGACGGTGCAGCGCACCGCAACCAATGCCCGCCAGGCCAGCCAGCTGGCCGGTGGGGCAGCCGATGTCGCCGCGCGGGGCGGCAATGTGGTGCATGAAGTGGTCGAGACGATGGCGGTAATCAATGCCTCATCGCGGCGCATCGTCGACATCATCGGGGTGATCGACGGCATCGCCTTCCAGACCAACATTCTTGCGCTGAACGCAGCGGTGGAGGCCGCGCGCGCCGGTGAACATGGTCGTGGCTTCGCCGTGGTTGCCACCGAGATCCGTGAGCTGTCGCAGCGTTCGGCCAGCGCAGCCAAGGAGATCAAGCACCTGATCGATGCGTCGGTGGCCAATGTCGGCGCCGGTACCGCGCAGGTCGAGAGCGCGGGCCGCACCATGGATGAGATTGTGACAAACGTGCGCCGGGTCAGTGACCTGATGAGCGAAATCAGCACGGCCGCGCAGCAGCAGAGCGACGATATCCAGCAGATGAACCAGGCCGTCGATCTGATTGACCAGGGCACCCAGCAGAATGCCGCGTTGGTCGAGGAGGCATCGGCGGCGGCACGCAGCATGGAAGAACAGTCGGCGCAGCTGCTGCAGACCGTGGCCAGCTTCCGCGTGCAGGGCGCGGCAGGGCAGCGGCAGGGAGCGGCGGCGCTGCACGCCGTCTAGGCCCGGCGGTTGCATCTGTCTTCCGTAGTATCTGCGTCGCCGTATACGCGGTTGCGCCCGGCGCGTTTGGCCCGATACAGGGCCTGGTCGGCGCGTTCGACCAGGTCGCGCGGATCGTGCTCTTCGCCCGGTGCCTGCCACGCCACGCCACGCCGACGCTGATGGTGACGGTGGCCTCGGGGGCGGGCAGGGCAGCGATGAACTCCTCGCCGCCATAGCGGGCCAGCAGATCGTCACCCCGTTGCAGGCAGCCATCAAGAATGGCGGCGACCGACTGCAGGCGCTGATCTCCTTCCGGGTGGCCATAGGTGTCATTGAGGCGCTTGAAGTGGTCGATATCGATCATGAGAACGGCCAGGCCCAGACCTTGGCGCCGCGCGCGGCGGTGGGCCGCGCCAAGCGATTCATCGAAGCTGCGTCGGTTGCCCAGGCCGGTCAGTGGATCACGCCGTGCCAGTTTTTCCAGCTCGTCGCGCTGGCGCTGGATCTCCACCTGGCTCAGCACGCTGCGCAGGGCATAGCCGAGCAGGGAGCCGATGAAGCCGACCGTGGCCAGGGTCGGCTGCAGGCGCGCGACCAGAAGCGCCACCAGCATCAGCAGCAATGGCAGCATCAGTGGTACGCCGGCATCGATGATGCGCCGCAGGCTGCGGGATACCTCCACTGTCGGGTAGCGACGATGGCTGCCCGCCAGGGTGGCCAGCAGCACGAACAGTCCACTGATCAGCAGGTCGCCCCAACTGCCGTCGGGCACCTGCGGCTGATAGGTATTGATGTAGAAGGCCAGCAGGAAGTAGCCCAGCGCATAGATCGTCAGCGTCCGGAAAAAATCGCGGCGGTCCGGATCGTCCTCGGCCAGGAAACGGATCAGTGCGAAGCAGAACACCAGGCTGTTCTGCATGCTGCTCATGGTGTTCAGGCACTGCGTCCACAAGGCGGTGTTCAGCGGCGCCATGGCCCGCGCATGCAGGTAGTACAGCAGCCAAAGCAGGGCAATGATCCCGAGGTCCACCGCACGGATGTAGCGGTTCCCGCCACCCGGGCTTGCAGCGACGTAGGTCAAGGGGATCCGGTAGAACACGTACAGGATCAGTGTTGAGGCGGTCATCTGCGCAGGGGCGAGGCCGGCCACATTGCGGTGCAGCAGGGCCAGCAGCGCGAGAGAGAACAGGCCCACGGCCGCGCCCAGCGTCCGCCATTTGCAGGCGGCCTGGTGGCTGTCACGTGCACGCCGCACGCAGGCCAGTGCAGCCAGCAGCGGTGCGGTGATCAGCATCAGGTAGGAGCCGACCGGGTCCTGCGGGCCGATAAAGGCAATGACGAGCGCGTGCGTAACCAGAAAAAACAGCGCCGCACGCAACGTCATGCATTCCCCCACCCCCAGCTCCGGCTGGGATCACGATAGGCAGAGGCACGTGAGGCTTGCAAGAAAAGTGTGCGCTGTGTCTATTTAAATACTTGCCGGAAGTCGCAGTTGCGTTCCTCTGTGTTGGCGCGGAGCCTGTGCCGCGGGCGTTCATCCAGAAGGCACGGGTGTCCCCACGCGGTCGAGGGTGCAGCCGCGCTTGGCCACGCCCGGCAGTGAGAAGCAGCGCGACCAGGGCGTCGTGTCATCCGCGTGAGGTGGACGCAGCCGTGCGGTCGGGATCTCGGGGAGCGAGGGCAGGGCGGGCGTTGGCATCGATCCCAGCTCCGGCGCCCGGCACTGGAAATGCAGAAGGCCAGGTCAGGGACCTGGCCTTTGATGCAGTGGTGCCGGTGAAAGGACTCGAACCTTCATGGGGTTACCCCCGGCTGATTTTGAGTCAGCTGCGTATACCATTCCGCCACACCGGCAGGCAGCGTGCGAGTGTAACCGAGGTCGGCAGGGCTTTCATAGAGGCAAGGCCAATCGGGGCGCTTCCTGTCGGCATCGGCTCTGTGGTGGCTATACTGCGGCGGCTTGAATGCCTCCAGGAGCGGTACCGGATGACAGTGTTGCAGGACCTGAGGGTGCTGGTGGTCGAGAACGACGAGATGAGCGCAGCCTTGCTGCAGATGCAGCTGGTGCATGCCGGCGCGACCGTGGTCGGGTTGGCGGCGAGCGTGGCTGAAGCATTGCGCATGCTGGAAGACTCGGCCCCGGATGTGGCCCTGCTGGACTATCGCCTGGCCCGCAACGAGACCAGCGAGCCAGTGGCGGCAGCATTGTCGGCGCGCGGCGTACCATTCGTGCTCGCCACCGGAATGCTGGCTGAGCAGCTGCCCGAGTCGATGCTGGCCGGAGTACTGCTGGTCAAGCCGTATCTGTCGGCGGATCTGACCAGGGCGCTGGCCCGTGCGGTGGGTCGTTCCAGCGCAACGGCGTGAGAACGGTGCTTCAGCCAGCCTCCTCGTACACGTAGCGGATGTCCTCGCGGTCGTCGAGGACGCGGTACTGCTCGGCCAGGTTGTCCGGATCGGGATTGAGCCACGCATCGAGATGCTCCCTGCGGATCGGTATCACGCCGCGATCGTGACCTGCGGCGGCGACATCGCGTGGCGGGGCGTCGGTGATCGTGGCGAACGAGAGCAGGCGGCCTTCCGGTCCCTCCCATTCCGCCCAAAGGCAGGCCAGCAGCAGGTCACGTGGCGGTTCGGGGCGGAACTCGAGCACCACGTCCTGTTCCTTCTCGTCGGCACCCAGCATCCGGCCGGCGATGGCATGGCGTGGGACGTGCTCATAGAACGCCTGCACCACCACGACGCCGTGGCGCAGGCCAAACGCACCGCGCCAATAGCCTTCCAGGCTGTCGCGCCTGGCGTTGTAGGTGCCGGGGTACAGGACATCGTTGCGCGCCGTCTTGTCCGGCAGCCGGCATTGGTAGCGCATCGGCTTGATCACGCGTTTGCCGCCATCGCTGACCATGACCGGTGCATAGGTGCCGGGAAAGATGCGGTTGTCGCGTGGCAGCAGCTGCACCCGGTGCAGGTCTTCCAGGCGCGCTTGCGCGCGGCCGATGCGGTTGCCGGCCACGCGCAGGTCGTTGCGGGCTTTCTGGGTGGGGCGGGTCGCCAGCGTGGCATTGGCGATATCGCGTCGCTCGCGCTGGCGGGCCAGTTCCGCTTCCAATTGCTGCCGTTCCTGCGCATGCCACTGCTGGATTTTCGCGACGATATCGCGGCCCTGCTCGGTGCGCGCGCCGGCAAATCCGTCGTCCATGGCCTTCGGGGTCTTCGGTCGCTTCTTGCCGGGATCGTGCGCGTACAGCTCGGCGAACTCTTCCAGCGACAGGATGGCGCCGAATTCGCGCACCAGCTTGGCGTAGTCGGCGCGGATCAGGGCGGAGTAGCACATGGGAACTCTGCGGGCGTGGGTCGCAGCGGCTGCGACATGGATAAGGCAGGATAGCCCGACCTACAGGGAGATAGCGCATGAATGATTCCGTCGCCTGCCAGTTCCGCGACGCCGTGCCCACGGTTGAAGACTATTGCCAGCTGCGTGTACTGGCGGGCCTCAGTGCCAAGAGCCAGGAGGCGGCGGCACGCGCGCTGCCCAATACCCTGTATGGCGTGTGTGCCTACCAGGGCAACGAGCTGGTGGCGATGGGACGCATCGTCGGCGATGGCGGCTGCCACCTGCAGGTCTGCGATATCGCCGTGTTGCCGCGCCTGCAGGGGCAGGGCCTGGGCAAGGAGGTGATGCGTCGCCTGGATGGTTGGATGCAGGCCAACCTGCCGCCATCGGCATATGTCAGCCTTCTGGCAGATGGCGAAGCGCACCGTTTGTACGCGCGGTTTGGTTTCGCTCCCACCGCGCCTGCATCGATCGGGATGTACCGGCGGTTCTGAAGGCGGGTGGCGGTGAGGGCATCCACACATGGTGTGGACCTGCCCGGGCCCTGCAGTAGATCCACGCCATGCGTGGATAGAGTCCTTCCGGGAATCGCAGGCAAAGAAAAACCCCGGCCGAGACCGGGGCTTTCAAAGAATTGGCGTCCCCACGGGGATTCGAACCCCGGTCGCCACCGTGAAAGGGTGATGTCCTAGGCCTCTAGACGATGGGGACGCACGAAAACTTCAAGTTGTAGAACCCTCGACGGCCTGGTGTCGAAAGTGGTGGAGCCAAGCGGGATCGAACCGCTGACCTCCTGCATGCCATGCAGGCGCTCTCCCAGCTGAGCTATGGCCCCAGTGAAACTCCGGATGATCTGCCGGGAGCAGAGTCCGTTTTGAAACTGGCGTCCCCACGGGGATTCGAACCCCGGTCGCCACCGTGAAAGGGTGATGTCCTAGGCCTCTAGACGATGGGGACGCACGAAAACTTCAAGTTGTAGAACCTTCGACGGCCTAATGTCGAAAGTGGTGGAGCCAAGCGGGATCGAACCGCTGACCTCCTGCATGCCATGCAGGCGCTCTCCCAGCTGAGCTATGGCCCCGTGTTGCCGAGCCGCCTATCATACCTGCGTGTTCACCTTTGTGGAAGCTTTTTTCGAGCTTTTTTCGTTTCGGTTCAACCGTGGCCACGGGGGCAGGGGAACCGCTACGCCACAACCTGAATGCCGGTAGGCGGTGAACAAAAAAGACCCGGTTATCGGCCGGGTCCTCATTGTTCGTGATGAGTGGCGTCCCCACGGGGATTCGAACCCCGGTCGCCACCGTGAAAGGGTGATGTCCTAGGCCTCTAGACGATGGGGACGCAATTCTCATCAATGTTCTTTAGCGACCTTTCGACGGCCTAATGCCGAAAGATTGGTGGAGCCAAGCGGGATCGAACCGCTGACCTCCTGCATGCCATGCAGGCGCTCTCCCAGCTGAGCTATGGCCCCACGTCGCTGAGGAGCGAAATAATAGCCTCGCCCCAGGGGGTTGGCAAGCATTTGTTGCACTTTTCTTCACGCGCGTTGCGACGCCGATATCAGTCCGCTGTCGCCTGCGCAGCGTCGTCGGTCAGCGCCGCCAGGATTGGGCACTGGTCCAGTGTGCCGTGGCCGGGGCAGGCGTCGACCAGCTGCGAAAGTGCGGTGTGCATGCGTTGCAGCTCCGTCATTCGCTGTGAGATGTCCTGCAGGCGTGCCTGCGCGGTATCGCGCACGCTGGCCATGTCCTGTGAGTGGTGATCGCTCAGTGCGAGCAGATCGCCGATCTCTTCCAGGCTGAAGCCCAGTGCCTTGGCGCGGCGGATGAATCGCAGCCGGCGCAGGTCCTGCTCGCCGAAGATGCGGTAACCGCCCGCCGAGCGGGCAGCGGTCGGCAGCAGCTGCTGCCGTTCGTAGTAGCGCACCGTATCGATCGGCACGCCCGCCTGGCGGGCCAGTTGTCCAATGTTCATGGCGGATTCCTGCGGATGCTGCCGGTCATTTTGAAGGATGGAGTCTGGTCGAGAGTCAAGGCTGGGTCCGGGTGCGCGCATTCAGGGCACTTTGCAACTTTCTTCATAGCCCCGCCGCTGGCCCAGTTCCTACCCTTCGCCTGAACCGGCCGTTCGATGGCCTGCAACGAAGCGAGGAGGGGCTGTGGAAGGATTCAGGAACGAAGGATTCGTCGAGATCGCGGTGGTCGAGTACCCCGGAGGTGATCCGTCCGCCGCCTCCGTTCTGGCCGAAATGGCGCACGTTGCCAATCGCCTGGCCCAGCAGCAGCGTCGGCCGTTCAAGCGGGTGCTGGTCACCCGCTGGATCGTGCCGGCCAGCCAGACCGGTGTGCATCGTATTGCCGGTGCGGAAATGCTTGATGCGGCCATTCCGGCCGTGATTGCGGTTCCCGGCCAGATCAGTGCCGGCGCGTGCCTGCGCGCGGACGAGGTTCTGCTGGACTGGCTGCGCGCACACTACGACGGCGGCAGCCTGCTGGCCGCTGCCAGTGATGGCGTCAGCGTGCTCGCACGGGCAGGGTTGCTGGCGGGACGCACGGTCAGTGGCCCCGATCTGGGGCGCCATCCAGGCCTGCTGGCGCAGGCAGCGAGCTGGGTGCCGAGCGAGCGGGCACTGGTGGATGACGGGGACCTGCTGACGGTCGGTGGGGTCCAGGCCTGGCGCTTCCTGGGGCTGCGCCTCCTGTACCGGCTGCATGGGCAGGGCGTGGCCAGCGCGGTCGCGCAGCAACTGGGCATCACCGTGCCCGCCACGATCCAGCAGGATCTTGAACGCTTCAGTGCCAACTTCGCACATGGCGATCGTGATGTGTTGAAGGCGCAGCGCTGGCTGCACACCACGGCCGCACGCGGCGCCACCCTTGCCGCGATCTGCGAGGTTTCCGGGCTGGAGCCGCGCACGCTGCAGCGGCGGTTCCTGAAGGCCACCGGCCTGCGGCCGATCGAATACTGCCAACGGCTGCGCATCGCCAAGGCCCAGACCCTGTTGCAGCAGGGAGCAGGCATCGACGAGGTGGCCTGGGGCGTCGGCTACGCTGACCAGAGTGCTTTCCGCAGGTTGTTTCTACGCATCGTGGGCATGACGCCAGCCAACTATCGGCGTCACGTCAACAGCAAGCGCCGCGAGCGGCCGTTGATGCCATCGGTGGCGGGCAGCCTGCGTGGGCTGCAATCGCCGTCGGTGATGCAACACGGGCGAAGCGCGGCCTGACGGCGCCAACATCGTCGCGCTTGCAACCGGGGCGCGACACTTCGACCATGCAGTCAGTGGACGATTGAACAGGTGGTTTGATGTCGAGCGTTGGGCCGGTGCCGATGCCGGTGGTGTTGATTCTCGCGTGCGTTTTGCTGGCGATGGCTGTGGCTCGCCTGTGGTCACGCAGGAAGGACGGCATGCCGCTGCCTTCTGCACCCAGCATGGTTCTGGACATGTTGCTGGTCGGCCTGCTGTGCGGCCGCATCAGTTTCGTAGCCTTGAACTTCACGCTGTACCGCGAGGCGCCGTGGGGCGTTCTGCAGATTGCCGATGGCGGTTATCACCTGGTGATCGTCCTGGTTGCGGGATTGGCATGGGGGCTGTGGCGACTACGCCCGTGGCGGGCGTTACGCATGCCCGTGCTGGGCGCGTCGTTGGCAGGGGTGCTGCTGTGGGCGGGTGGCAGCCAATTGCTGTCCGCATGGCAGGCGCGGCAGATGCCCCTGCCAGCAGTGCAGGTTGCTGACCTGGAGGGGGGCAGGGTTGATCTGCAGCAGTTCCGTGGCAAGCCACTGGTGTTGAACCTCTGGGCCAGCTGGTGTGGTCCCTGTCGACGCGAGATGCCGGTATTGGCAGCCGCGCAGGAGGCGCATGCGGAGGTGCAGTTCGTGTTCCTCAATCAGGGTGAAACCCTCGACGAGGTCCAGGGTTTTGTTGCGCGCGAACGCCTTATTCTGGACAACGTATTGCTGGACGGCGACGCTGCGGCTTCTACGGCGCTGGGCGTGCAGGCCTATCCCTCGACCCTGTTCTTCGACGCGGAAGGGCGCCTGCGAGAGCTGCACCTCGGCGAACTGACGGCAGCCGGTCTTGAACACAAACTGCGTCGGCTGCGGTAGCCTGCGCGGGCATCTCACTACGGAGTTCCCATGTTGTCGACTTCCCTGCGCGCCGCCCCCGCGGTGCTGTTGCTGCCGGTCCTGCTGGCATTGGCCGCCTGCAGCCAGGCACAGACGCCGCCGGGCAAGAGCGCTGCGCCACCGGCCGCGAGCGCCGCAGCTGCTGCCAACAAGGGCGACCGCCCTGCGGTGCTGAAGGGCATCGAGAAGCACGGTTTCGAGGTCGTTGCCGAGTTCGATGCCCCCGAAGGCCTGCGGGGCTTCGCTGGCGTGGTCGGTGGCCAGCAGCCGGCGGCGGCCTATGTCACTGCCGATGGCAAGCACGTACTGGTCGGCAGTCTGTTCGACGCGGAAGGCAATGATGTAGCCGCAGAGGCGGTTGAGAAGCTGGTCGCCTCGCCGATGTCCGCCAGGATGTGGAGCAAGCTGGAAGCCAGCGCGTGGGTGCCTGACGGCAAGGCCGATGCGCCACGCGTGGTCTACACCTTCAGCGATGCCAATTGCCCTTACTGCCACAAATTCTGGGAGGCGGCGCGTCCGTGGGTGGATGCAGGCAAGGTACAACTGCGCCACATCATGGTCGGCGTCATCCGTGAGGACAGTCCGGCCAAGGCGGCAGCGATCCTCTCGGCGCGTGACCCGAGCGCGGCCCTGCTTCAGAACGAGCACCAGTTCGACCGTGGCGGCATCAAGGCCCTGCCGAGCATCAGCCGCGACATCGCGGGCAAGCTCGACGCCAACCAGGTGCTGATGGTCGAGATGGGGTTCCAGGGCACGCCGGGTATCCTGTTCCAGGATGCGCAGGGCCAGGTGCAGCGCCGCGCCGGTCTGCCGCAGGGGGATGACCTGCAGACGGTGCTCGGCCCGCGCTGATCTGAGCCTGCATCATGATGTCGACCACAGGCCCGCATGGTGACGTGCGGGCCTGTTGCGTTCCAGGCCCCAGGCGAACACAACTGCTTGCGCATGGGCTGTTCGTCGTCACGGCTGAATCGTGACTGAGATCAAACATCATGCCTTGATTCCAATCAAGGCCAAAAACGACAGGCGGACTAGCCTGTGACGCATGGAATACAGCGTCAACGCGCCATGGATGCCGCGCCGCGGCTGCCCGGATGCGGGCAGGTCGGCACAGCCATTCACGACACTCTCACTCCCTGATTGTTACCCAGACTGCTGCGGTCGCCACCTCTCTGGCTGCGCGGCCTTGATGGAAGCGACATGGATAGAGGCAGGGCAGTGTCATTGTCCTGTTGTCTGCCGCGTGCAGGCTGACTGGTGTCGTCGACGCAGTACCCGCATTTCCAGCAACGGCAACGCGAGGCCAGGGCGGCGCATGCGTGCGCTCCGGAACCGTGATGCGAGTGTTCGTCCGGGGAGGATGCAATGCGTATGGCGGTACTGAATCTGGCATGTCTCGGGGCACTGGCGGTCATGCCGGCGTACGCGCAACAGGGTGATGCGCTGGATGCGCAGGCACTGCGGCGTGAGATTGCCGCCATGCGCCAGGCGCTGGAAGGCATGCAGCAGCGGTTGGATCGGCTGGAGCAGCGGGATCATGCGCCTGTGCAGGCGCAGCCGCAGGCACAGGCGAAGCCCGGAGCGTTATCTTTCGCCCCCACAGCGGCCACGACGGGGGTGATCCATCCCACCCAGGTGCCGGGTGTCGCCCAGCCCGTATTGCCACAACGCGATTCGGTCGCCGATCCATCCACGGCGGCATCGCGTCCGGACAGTGCCGCGGGCCCGACCGATCCCGATCTGAAGGGGTTCTTTGCCATTCCCGGCACTGATACGGTAATCCGCATCGGCGGCTATGCCAAGTTGGATGCCATCGCGGATTCCCGCGCAGCCGGTGACGAGGACCAGTTCATTCCTTCGTCGATGCCGGTCGGTGGCAGCCACCGTGACGTGTCCAACTTCAACATCCACGCCAAGCAGACCCGCTTCAGTTTCGAGGCGCGGCGCCCGACCACGCACGGCAACCTCCGCTTCTACCTGGAAAACGACTTCTTCGGCAGCAGCGATGGCTACGAATTCCGCCTGCGTCACGCCTATGGCCAGCTCGGCAACACCTATGCCGGCTATGGCTATTCCAGTTTCATGGATCCGGACAGCCTGCCCGACACGCTGGATTTCGCTGGTCCAGGCGGCGCGGGCTATCTGCTGGTGGCCGGCATCCACCATAGCTTTGCGCTGGGCAAGGGCAACACCCTGACCGTCGCCGCCGAAGATCCGAAGACCGAACTTGCCGGTGCCAGCGAAGAGCGCGCTGCAGTGAACCGTCTGCCGGACGTGACCGTCACTGCGCGCATGGAACGCGACTGGGGCCACCTGCAACTGGGCGCAGTGGCACGCAGCCTGGCATACGACGGTGACAACGAGCGCGACCGACGCATGGCTGGCGGCGTGCAGTTGAGCGGCTCGGCGTCGGTGGGCGAGCGCGACCTGCTGTTGTTCGGTGCGCTGGGAGGGCGCGGTCTCAGCCGCTATACCGCCGACCTGACCGGCTCCGGGCTGGACGCGGTGGTCGGTGCCGATGGCCGCCTCGACGCGTTGGACCTGCACGGCGGCTTCGTCGGCTATACCCACTACTGGTCCGAGCTGTGGCGATCGAACCTGATCTTCGGCCAGCTGACCCTGGAGCGGAATGCCGCACTGGCGGCCGATGCCTTCCGGCAGAGCCGGTACGGCGTATTCAACCTGATCTGGAGCCCCGCGCCGTCGTGGACGATGGGCATGGAGCTGCTGTACGGCCGCCTGGAACAGCAGGCCGGCGCACGCGGCGACACGGTCCGGGTGCAGGGCAGCCTGCAATACAACTTCATCAAATAGGCGCCAGCGGTCGTACGCCAGCGCAACCGTCCCCACGCCCGGTGCTGCCGGGCTCATGCCAGTACCGGAGATCGTCATGGCAGAAGCAAAGAAAATCGGGGTGGTCGGAGCCACCTTCCTCGTCGCCGGCAACATGATGGGCTCAGGCGTGTTCCTGCTGCCGTCCAGCCTGGCCAAGATCGGTACCGCCTCGATCTGGGGCTGGCTGATCACCACTGCCGGTGCGCTGCTGCTGGCCTTCGTGTTCGCCAAGCTGGGCAAGCTTGCGCCCAAGGCGGGCGGCCCCTATGCCTATGCACGCGACTGGTTCGGGCCGTACATGGGCTTCCAGACCAATACCATCTACTGGTTCGCCAACTGGATCGGCAACGTCGCCATCCCCATTGCGGCGGTGGGCTATTTCAGCTATTTCTTCCCGATCCTGTCCGAGCCATTGGTGCGTTGCATCGCGGTGCTGGTGCTGGTGTGGGCACTGAGCTTTGCCAACGTGGTCGGCCCGGCCTTCGTCAGCCGCGTGCAGACGGTCACCACCAGCTTTGCGTTGGTGCCGATCCTGGGCATCGCCATTTTCGGCTGGTTCTTCTTCGATGCCGACATCTTCAAGGGCGCCTACAACGTGTCTGGCGAGTCGAACTTCGGTGCGATCTCGAGCGCCGCGGCACTGACCCTGTGGGCCTTCATCGGCGTCGAGTCTGCATCGGTGACTGCCGGTGTGGTCGAAAATCCGGAGAAGAACGTCGCCCGCGCGACGCTGGCCGGCGTGTTCCTGGCTGCCATTGCCTACATCGCCAGTTCGTCGGTGATCATGGGCATGGTGCCGAACGCGGAACTGCAGGTGTCCGACGCACCGTTCGCGTTGGCCGCGGCCAAGGCCGTCGGTGGCTGGGGCGGTGCACTGGTCAGCCTGTGCGCGTTCATCGGCGCGGCCGGTTCGCTGGGTGGCTGGATCCTGCTGACCGCGCAGAGTGCCAAGGCGGCCTCCGATGATGGCCTGTTCCCGACCATCTTCAGCAAGACCAATAAGGACGACGTGCCGGTCAAGGGCGTGCTGATCGTGGCCGTGCTGATGACCCTGGCAGTGCTGGTCACTTCCACCTCGGAAACCGCATCGGCCCAGTTCGACGTGATCACGTCGGCGGCGGTGGTGCTGACCCTGCTGCCCTACATCTACTCGTGCGTGGCCTGCTACTTCGTGGTCGAGCGCTCGCATACCCTGGTCCACACCGGTGCGTTCTGGACGCTCACCAGCCTGACCGTCGTGTACTGCCTGTGGGCGATCTACGGCTCGTCGGGAACCATCGTGCAGTACGCCTTCCTGTTCGTGCTGTTCATCACCGTGTTCTATCCCTTCTTCAGCGAGGAGCGCCGCCAGCAGCGGCAGCGCGCCCGCGAGGCATCGGCCATCAGCGCCGGCGCCCGGCATTCCTGAGTTCGACAAGGAGAATCGACGTGTACTTCAAGTCCCTGGACTATCCGGTCATTGTCATCGACAACGACTACGAGTCGCCGCGCATCGGCGGCATCCTGATCCGTGCGCTGGTGGAAGAGCTGCGCAGCAATGACCAGCGCGTGCTGTGCGGGCTGAACCTGGATGATGCCCGGGCCGGCGCCCGCACCTACGTGGCGGCCTCGGCGGTGCTGATCTCGATCGACGGCAGTGAAGAGGTGGATGGCGAGTTCCAGCGCCTGACCGCTTTCCTGCGCGAGCAGAGCGCGCGCCGCGCCAACCTGCCGGTGTTCCTGTACGGCGAGCGCCGCACCATCGAGAAGGTGCCGAGCAAGCTGCTCAAATACATCCACGGCTTCATCTTCCTGTTCGAAGACACCAAGAGCTTCATCTCGCGGCAGGTGATGCGCGCGGCCGAGGACTACATGAAGAACCTGCTGCCCCCGTTCTTCAAGGCGTTGATCCACCATGCGGCCGAGTCGAACTACTCCTGGCACACGCCGGGCCATGCCGGCGGTGTGGCGTTCACCAAGTCACCGGTGGGCCGTGCATTCCACCAGTTCTACGGTGAGAACACCCTGCGCAGCGATCTGTCGATCTCGGTGCCGGAGCTGGGCTCACTGCTGGATCACACCGGCCCGATCAAGGATGCCGAGGAAGAGGCGGCGCGCAACTTCGGTGCCGACCATACCTTCTTCGTCACCAATGGCACCTCCACCGCCAACAAGATCGTCTGGCATGGCACGGTGGCGCGCGGCGACGTGGTGTTCGTCGACCGCAACTGCCACAAGTCGCTGCTGCATGCGTTGATCATGACCGGCGCGGTACCGGTGTACTTCACCCCCAGCCGCAATGCACACGGCATCATTGGCCCGATCAGCCTGGATCAGTTCACGCCGGAATCGTTGCAGCAGCGCATCGCCGCCAATCCGCTGGCCAGCAAGGCCTATCAGGCTGGCTCCAGGCCGCGCATCGCGGTGGTGACCAACTCGACCTACGACGGCCTGTGCTACAACGCCGAGAAGATTGCCGACGAGATCGGCAGCGCGGTGGACTTCCTGCATTTCGACGAAGCCTGGTACGCCTACGCTGCGTTCCATCCGTTCTACGAGAACCACTACGGCATGGCCAAGGGCAAGCCGCGCGAGCAGGATGCGATCATCTTCACCACGCATTCCACGCACAAGCTGCTGGCCGCGTTCTCGCAGGCCTCGATGATCCACGTGCGCAACTCGGCGCAGCGCGACCTGGATGCCGAGCGCTTCAACGAATCGTTCATGATGCACACCTCGACCAGCCCGCATTACGGGGTTATCGCGGCCTGCGATGTGGCGTCGAAGATGATGGAAGGCGATGCCGGCCGTTCGCTGGTACAGGAAATGCACGACGAGGCGATCGCCTTCCGCCGCGCGATGCTGCACGTCCGCGATGATCTCGGCCGCGACGACTGGTGGTTCAGCGTATGGCAGCCGACCAGGCTCGAGCGCAGTCTGGACAAGGGCGACACGCCGGCGCCGATGGTGGCCAAGCGCGAAGAGTGGTACCTGCAACCGGACGCACACTGGCACGGCTTCGAGAACCTGGTCGACGACTATGTGCTGATCGACCCGATCAAGGTGACCCTGCTGACCCCGGGCCTGGCGATGGACGGCAGCATGGGCAAGCTGGGCATTCCGGCGGCGGTGCTGAGCAAGTTCCTGTGGGGCCGCGGCATCACCGTGGAGAAGACCAACCTGTACTCGGTGCTGTTCCTGTTCTCGATGGGCATCACCAAGGGCAAGTGGAGCACCCTGGTCACCGAACTGATGGCGTTCAAGGAACTGTACGACCGCAATGCGCCGCTCAGCCAGGCACTGCCGACGCTGGCCGCCGACTATCCGAATGCCTACGCCGGTTGGGGCCTGCGTGACCTGTGCGACGCGCTGCATGCGTTCAACCAGGAGTTCGCGGTGGCCAAGGTGATGCGCGAGATGTACGTGGATCTGCCAACCCCGGTGATGACCCCGGCCGATGCCTACAACCACCTGGTGAAGGGCGAGATCGAGCGGGTCGACATCGAGCAGGTCAGTGGTCGCATCGCCGCGACCATGCTGGTGCCGTACCCGCCGGGCATTCCGACCATCATGCCGGGCGAGCGCTTTGGCGACAGCGATGAGCCGATCATCCAGTCGTTGCGCATCGCCCGTGAGCAGAATGCCCGCTTCCCGGGCTTCGAGTCGGACGTGCACGGGCTCATCATCGAGAACGACGGCGATGTGACCTCGTACAAGGTGGAGGTACTGAAGGCCTGACCGGCGACGGTCGGCCCTTCGGCGAACGATGGACACCGCGCGCGAGCAACGCATCCTGAAGTTCTCGATCGGGGTCACCATCGCGGTCAGCGTGGTCGGCTTCAGCGGTGGCCTGCTGGTGGGATCGCAGGCCATCCTGTTCGACGGTGTGTACAGCCTGGTCGACGTTGCCCTGACCCTGGTGTCGTTGTCGGTGCTGCGGCTGGTGGCGCGGGAACAGAGCCCGCGCTTCCAGTACGGCTACTGGCACCTGGAGCCGATGGTCGAGGCGCTGGGCGGGGTGATCCTGTCGCTGGCCTGCGTGTATGCGCTGGCCAACGCGGTGATTGGTTTGACCACGGGCGGACACGAGGTGAAATTCGGGCCCGCGCTGTGGTGGGCGGCGCTGCTGAGTGCCAGCAACCTGGCGATGGCGGCGTTCGTCGCCCAGCGGGCGCGGCGCCTGCGCTCGGCGCTGTTGTGGCTGGATGTACGGGGCTGGCTGCTGGGTGGGTTGATGAGCCTGGCGGTAGTGCTGGCCTTCGTACTGGCCCTGGTCCTGCATGGCGGTGAGTGGCACCACTGGGTGCCGTATCTGGATTCGATCGTGCTGGCATTGATCAGCCTGGCGGTACTGCCGGTACCGGCGCGCAGTGCGTGGAAGGCCATGCGTGAAGTGCTGCAGGTTGCGCCGGACGATCTGGACCGGCGCGTGCAGCAGGTGATGCAGGCGTTCGTGGCCGAGCGTGGCTACCTCGGTTTCACCAGCCACGTGGCGAAGATGGGGCGGATGCGCTTCATCGAAATCCACGTGCTGGCCGACCCGGCCATGCCGTTGGGTTCAGTGGGCGAAGTCGATGCGATGCGCGACGAGATCGCGGTGCGGCTGGATGCGCGCGGCAGCACGTTCTGGCTGACCATCGATTTCACCGCAGACCCGGCGTGGACGTGAGCCGGGAACGGTAGAGCCGAGCCCATGCTCGGCTGCCATTCGCGCTGAGCAGCCGAGCGTGGGCTCGGCTCTACACGTGGGCACGATCGTTGCGCGTGGCAGACCGGTCTGTTGCACCGGATCCGTTTGACCTCAACCGGGGTTGAGGTCACAGACTGCCGGCAACCCCCACGAGGCGCGCGGCATGAACCTGCTGACCACACCGGACTTCAGCCATGGCCTGCTGGAGCTGTTCAATCCACCGGGCCTCTACGATCCTTCGGCCAACGGCTACTCACACGTGGCGGTGGTGCGCCTGCCGGCACGGGTGATCCACGTGGCCGGGCAGGGAGGTGAAGATGCCCAGGGCCGTCTCTCACCCAGCTTCGAAGAACAGGTCGGGCAGGCACTGGACAACCTGCAGACCGCGCTGCACTCGGCGCAGGCAAGCCTGGCCGACGTGGTACGGCTGCGTATCCTGGTGGTCGATCACGATGAGGACCGGCTGGGCATCATCGCCCATCAGGTGCGGCGGCGCTGGCCTAACCGCGCGGCGCCCACCTGCACGCTGATCCCGGTGCCGCGGCTGGCGCTGGACGGCATGTTGTTCGAGATCGAGGCGGAGGCCTATGCCGCCTAGCGCAGGTAGTACTCCACTGGCACCACCAGTTCCTGTGGTGCCTTCAGTTCATCCGGAATGCGCGGCAGCGGCTGAGCGCGACGGAAGGTCTGCAGCGCTGCGTCATCCAGCATCGGCTGGCCACTGGACTGCTCCAGTCGCAGCGCCAGCAGGCGGCCGTCGCGGTCGATGCTGGCCCTGACCCAAGCGGTGCCTTGTTGCCGGCGCGAGCGCGCGGCGGCGGGGTAATAGCGATAGCGCTCCAGCCGCGCCATCAGGCGGGCTTCCCACTGGTCGCTGGCGGCGCCGGCCTGGAAGTCTGCCGGTGGTGCGTCTGGAGCGGGCGGCGCGGCCGTGATCGATGCCGGTGCGGGACTGGCATCGGTCGCGGCCGCAGGCGGGGCGACCGGCAGCGGCTTTCGACCCGTCCCGCTTGTTTCGCTGGCGGCCAACTCGCCCTCGTGCGCAGCGGTGGGTTTTGGCGGCGGGGGCGACTTTGCCGGTTGCGACGCACGCGCGTGCTGCGCCTGGCTGGGGGTATCGGCCTGGCGCTCCTCCACGGGCTGCGGGGGCGTGGCCGGTGCCAGCAGGCGCAGGCTGATGCGCACGTCCTGTTCCGGTGGCGGGAGCATGGGCGGCGTCGCGACCCAACCCAACAGCAGCAGGGGCAGCAGGTGCAGGCCGATGGTGATGGCAATCGCCTGCCAGTGTTGGCCGCGTTCACTCATCGGCCAGCACCCACAGCAGGTCGGCATCAATCGCATCGACGGTTTCACCCGGCGAGGCCAGTGCGATCACCAGCGCAGGCGTACCCGGTGACAGGTACCCCGGTACCCCGGTACCGCGCAGGACGTGCCACCGGCCCGCCACCAGCAGCGCTGGCGCGGGCGCATCGACCAGTACCTGCGCCATGCGCGTGTCGCGGCCCTGCTGCACGGCCAGCATCCCATCCAGCATCGGTGCCGCGTCTGCATGCTGGGCCAGCACCACCGCCGACAGGCGCTGGCGGGCATCGGCCACCGGGAACTGCACGTCCTCAGTGGAGGCGAGCAGCAGGTTGACCTCGGCACGCGACAGGTTGCCGCCGAACAACGGCGTGCCTGCATCGGCAGCATCCTTGACCAGCCCGCCATACGCGGCCCACGGCCAGCGCGCATCCCAGTCCAGCAGCTCCTGCAGGCGTGCATCTTCGGCCCGGTTGCCCTTCGCCAGCCAGCGCTGCACCCGCTGCAGGCGTGGCTGGCGCTCGCTGGCGATCATTTCCAGCACCAGTGAACCCTGCGGACGCCGCCGCTGCAGGGCCTGCAGCAGCCAGCGCTGGGCGGCATGGTCTCCGGCGAGGTCGTGGCGTTCACCCAGCAGCAGCCGCTGGGCGTCCGCCGCACGCGTCACGAATGCGGTTTCGTCCAGGCGCTGGCCGTTGGCCAGGTCGATCACCGTGCCAGGCATCGGCTGCGCGCTGGCCATTGCGGCCAGCGCGAGCAGGCACAGCGGCAGCCAGGGGCGGCTAGAACGCCACGTTGACGCCCATCGAGACGGTACGGCCACGGCCGTTGCCGCGGTCCAGGATCGGGCTGAAGATGCTGTCGATCGAGGCATTGTTGTCATAGGCTTTGTTCTGCAGGTTTTCGATGTTCAGCCACAGCGTGGTGTTGGCCTGGGGCTTGAAGCTGGCGTAGAAGTCCAGCAGCACGCCGGTGCCGCCGGTCTTGCGGGTCTGGAAGAAGTCGTAGCCTTCCTCGGTCGGCCCCGAGTACTCGGCGCGCAGGCCGGCCTGCACGCGCTGCTGCCACCAGCGGCCGCCCAGGTCCAGCGTCCAGTAGCGGTCGGGCAGGGCGGTGATGTCTTCCAGGTTGACGAATTCGATGGCGGGCGCACTGGTACGCGAGCGGGTCCAGCTCAGCGTGGCGTGGTAGCGCTCGCTGGCGTAGTGCGCTTCCAGCTCGATTCCGCGCATGCGCACCACGCCCGGGTGGTTCATCCAGCGCGTGGTGGTGCTGAAGTCCTCCACGTCCAGCGCATCGGTCCAGGCGATGAGCTGCGGATCGCTGTCGATCGGTACCACCAAAGGCTCCACCTCCGGAGGGTGTACAATCAGCAGGTACTGCGGCTTGATATAGTCGCGGATCCGGTTGTCGAAGCGGGTGACGCGCAGCTGCGCCAGATCACCGTCGGTCAGCAGCGAGGAGGTGCTGAGGTTGGCGCCGAACTGCAGGTTGCGCGAGCGCTCGCGGCGCAGGAACGGATTGGCGCCAACGCCATCGGCATCGCTCATGCCTTCCAGTGGGATCTTTTCGAAGAACATCTCCTGCACACGCGGTGGGCGGGAGGTGCGCGAGACTTCGGCGAACAGCTGCAGCCAGCCAGTAGCCTGCCATGATACCGCCAGGCTGGGGCTGAGTGCGCGCTGTGTGCGGCGCAGGTCGATGCCGCCGCCGTTGATTTCGGCGCACTGGCCGGGGACATCCGAGCACACCGGAACGTGACCACGGATGCCATAACGATCCTGGCGCAGGCCTGCAGTCAACGCGTAGACGTCGTACTGAAGTTCCAGCGTGCTGAACACGCTGTCCAGCTGGCTGCGTCCCTGCGGGTTGGCACCGCGAAGGATGGGCGTATCGGCCACATAGATGTCCGACTGGTGCTTGATGCCGGTGTTCCAGCGCGCCTGCAGCGCGCCGACATCGAAGCGGCTGGTGTTGTCCACGGTCCAGCTGCTCAGGCTGCTGTGGGTGCGGCGGCCGATGTAGCTGGACGCCTCCACCGGCGGATAGAACAGCCGGGTCTTGTTGCTGGCAAAAGTCGCGCGCAGGTCGATCCACGGCGAATAGGGCGTGTAGCGGTAGCTGGCGCGTTGGTTGCGCGCGGAAATCTGCCACGGGTAGTTGTGGTAGAAATCGTTTTCGTAATGCATGTGGCTCAGGTCCAGCCGATGCTGATCACTGGGCTGCAGGCGTGCTTTCAACAGCCAGCTGCTGGGTTGCTGGCTGCCCGGGTCGGCGGTGTTGTTCTGCCCACGCGCGGTGGCGTACTCGCTGCTGCGGCTGCTGCTGGCAGCGGCCAGCAGGCCGAACTGGCGGTCGCCCCCCTCTTCGCTGTGGCGCCAGGCACCGGCGAAGGTGCGGCCACTTCCGTAGCCGTTGCTGCCGTGGCGATAGCCTGCACGCAGGCCCCAGTCACGGCCCTCACCGAGCAGATCGTCGATATCCAGCGTGCGGAAGTTGGCACTGCCGGCCAGCGTGCCGGCGCCATCACCGCCGGCGACTGCACCGCGCTGCACGTCCACACCGGCCAGCAGGAACGGGTCGACATAGGCGAACGGGCCGCCCGAGCCATGCCCGGCATTGTTACGGAAGGTCTGGGTGACACCATCGATCATGGTGTTGACCCGGCCGGCACCGGTCATGCCGCGGATGTTGACCTGCAGGCCCGGCTGGCTGCGCGAATGGAAGCTGTGGGTGCCGGGCATCGAGCGCAGCAGGCTGTTGCCTTCCTGGCGTTCGGCCATCGCCACGCGCTCACTGCCGACCGAGGGCGCAAAGCCATCGCGGCTGGCCGGTACATATTGGCTGGCGCCGGCACCCGGTGCCTGGCCATGCGCGGTAGTGCCCTGTACCCGCAGCGGACCGGTGCGGCGGCTGCCATCGGCGCGTTCGGCCGGCGCCGGTTCCAGGGCAGCACGACGCGCATCCACGAAGCGCGGGCGCAGACCGCTGCCCGCCAGCAGGCGCGTCAGGGCCTGCGCATCGTCGAAGTCACCGCGCAGAGCCGGCGCCGAATGACCGGCAGGCAGCGCTGCGCTGATCACCAGATCGACACCGGTCAGCCGGCTGTAGGCGTCCAGCGCGGCGGCCATTGGCTGGGCGGGCAGATCGTAGCTTCGAGTGGCGGCCTGCGCGTGGGCGCTGTTTGGCAGCAGTGGAATGGTGCTGGCGCAGACCAGCGACAGGGCGAGGACAAGGGGGCGGGGGCACAGCATCGGTAGCTCCAGGGGCTGACGCAGAGCGTCGTCATCCTGGGTAGACGCAGCCGCAGGCCGGATGTCAGGTTCCATCACGCTGTTCCCTGCGTGGCGGCAGCCACACCTGTATGCCGTCGCCGAGACGCAGCACGCGCACCTGCAACTGAGTGGCCAACTGGTCGCGGTTGCTGGCTGCACCGTCGGCACTGCCAAGCAGGGTGACCGGCTGCTGGCGCAGCTGCTCACCGACGACCCACGTGTGCCCGCCGTGCCAGCGGTCCAGGCCCTGCGTGACGTCGGCCAGCGGGGCCGAGACCCAATGCAGGCGCCGCTCGCGCCAGGCCAGTGTTCCGGGGGCGGTGGTTGTTGCATGGGTTGTTGACTGCCCATCGAAGCGCAGCTGCTCGCCGTCGTTGGCCAGCATGCTGGCGTTGCCGCTGTCCACGCGCACGCGATGCTCGGTAACGGTGACCACGCTGCTGTTGCCCTGCACGGCAAGATCGAATGCGGTCCCCAGTGCAGTGACGGTGCCCTGTGGGGTGTGTACCTGGAAGGGCCGATCGGCATCGGCGGCGGCCTGGAACCAGGCCTGGCCACGCTGCAGCTGGAGCTGGCGGCGCTGCCCATCGATGCGCACCTTCACTTCGCTGCCGGGTGACAGCAGGACATGCGAACCATCCGGAAGGGTCTCATCGCGGATCTCGCCAGCGGCCGTACGCAGTACCTGCGCCACCGGCGGCGAGGCATGGCGGCTGTAGAGACCCAGCGCACACAGCAACAGAACCGCAATGCCGGCTTCGCGCAGGCGACGGCGTTGCCTGCGCTGCTGCTGCCGCTGCAGGCTGGGCAGCGTCGCGCCTGCCTGCCACAGGTGCTGCAAATACTGGTACTGCGCGGCATGTCGGGGGTCAGCCTGGTACCACTGGTCGAACGCGTTCTCGTCGCGGTCACCGTCGTGCCCGTCCAGCCACCAGCGTGCGGCTTCGCGCGCGATCGCGTCCTGGCTCATGCGCCGGGCACCTGCTGCAGGGCGACGAGGGCGCGCAGCAGATGGCCGTGCGCGGTCTGCCGGCTGATGCCGAGCTGGCGCCCGATCTCAGCCAGCGCCAATTGCTCAACCCGCGCCAGCAGGAACACCTGGCGCGAGCGCGGTGGCAGCGCGGCGATGATCGCGTCGAGGTGGCGCAGCCGTTCGGCGTCGAGCAGTCGCTGCTCGGGCAGTGGTGCAGGATCGGCGATGGCCTGCAACTGCGTGTCATCCAGTACCTCTTCGCGACGGCGCTGGCGCTGTCGGTAGTGATCCGCGATCAGGTTGTGGGCGACGCGGTACAGATAGGCGCGGCCGTTGCTCAGCAGGCCGCTGGCGGCGACTTTGACGACACGCAGCCAGGTTTCCTGGACGACGTCATCGGCGTCGCTGCGTTGCGGGAGTTTGCGGCGGACATGGGCGTGCAGCGGCCGGTAATGGGCCGCGCACAGCTGCGCGACATCCGTCGGTTCGACAGGCGTGGACACGGGGCGGGCGACAACTGGGAAAGGGAACAGCCCGCGGCGGCAAGGGCAGCGGCTGCACCTTACAGCAAAAGAGAAGCACTTGCATCCATGGCGCGAGGCACGGCACGCATGGGTCACCGCGGCGTCAGCGCGGGCGATAGTCGCAGTGGATCTGCAGGGCTTCGGTGGCGTTGTGATGCAGCTCTAAGCCGCACTGCTGCAGGCTGCGCTTCACCTGCGCGACGGCTTCGGAATGACGGGCAACGCGACGATCCTGCCAGCGCAGTGGGGTGAATACGCCCAGAGGCAGCAGCCGCAGCCGCTTGCCGTGCAGTACCAGTGAGACATCGACATGACGGCCATCGATGTCGTGGCCGTTGGCACCGAAGATGGCATCGATCTCATCGCGGCGTTGCGGGTAGCAGGTGCGGAATGCTGCGATGCCGAGCCGTCGTACCGCGCGGCGGAAGCCACCGAGACGGCTGTGGCCGGGTTCGAAGCCACGAGTTAGCAGCAGGCGCAGCCCGGCAGGCAGCATTGCCTGCGCGTCGAGCAGGCGTTGCAGTACCTCTTCTTCCAGTTGGATGCGGGTGGAGGGCCAGCGCGGGGCGATGAGCAGTCCGTGGTGGCTGCCGCGTTGCAGGGTCAACATGGTGGAAGGTTGGCATGCCGGCACTACCATCGGGTCAGATGTCGCGGTACTGGATCTGCGAAGCCAGTACGCGCAGGCCATCGGCATTGCTGGACAGGATGCGCTCTTCGCTGACCCCTTTCTGCCGTTTCAGCTGGAAGCCCTGATCGGCAGGCAGCTGTGCGGCGATGGCGTCCATGCGTTGCAGGGCATCGGGGCCGCTGCAGTCGAAGTGACCCCAGTGGGCACCATCGCGGTGGATCTGCAATCGGTAGTTCATTGTGGTGTCTCCGGCAGGTCCTGCAGCCAATGGTCGAACATCGCGGTGGCGGCCGCAGCCAGTGGTGCGCCATAGCGACGCGCCTGCGCGCGCAGGTCGTTGGGATCGATGCCGGCCTGGGCCAGCTCCAGCGTGTGGCCGATCAGCCAGCGCTCGAACTGGCGGGCGTCCAGTTCCGGATGGCATTGCAGGGCCAATGCGTGGCTGCCGATGGCGAACGCCTGGTGACGGCAGGCCGGCGTACTTGCCAGGCGGCGTGCACCGGCCGGAAGTTCGAACGCCTCACCATGCCAATGCAGTACCGGAATGCCCTGCAGGGACTGCAGCGGAGAACGCTGGCCTTCATCGGTCAGCAGCAGTGGCGCAAAGCCGATTTCCTTGCCACCACTGGGAGCGACACTGGCACCGAGTGCGCGCGCCATCAGCTGTGCACCCAGGCAGATGCCGAGGGTGGGCCGCTGCCGCTGCAGCCGGCGCTGCAGCAGGGCAATGCTGTCGTTGACGAAGGGGTAGGTCCCTGTGTCATTGGCACTGATGGGACCGCCCAGCACGACCAGCAGGTCGGCGGTTTCGGCGCCATCCAGCGCATCGACGCCGGCCTGCAGCAGCTGCAGTTGCCAGCCCTGCGCCAGCAGCAACGGTTTCAGGGTGCCGAGGTCTTCAAAGGCAACGTGTTGCAGGGCAACCGCGTTCTTCATGCCGGTGCTCCGCTTTTCGGCCAGTAGAAGCTGTCCGGGGTGGCGCGGGCGCCGAAAATGGCCTGCCCGACGCGGACCACGGTGGCACCTTCCTCGATCGCCACTTCGAAGTCTCCGGACATGCCCATCGACAACTGCGAAAGGTCGATGACGGGAGGTGCAGTGCGTTGCAGCTGGTCGCGCAGTTCGCGCAGGCGTACGAAGCAGGCACGCACGCGCTCGACCTCCGGGGTGAAGATGGCCAGCGTCATCAGGCCGCGTACGCGCAGGCGATCGAACGCTGGAAGCTGCTGCACAAAGGCCTCGACGGCAGCGGGTTCCAGGCCGTACTTGCTGGGTTCGGCGGAGGTGTTGACCTGCACGAACACATCCAGCGTGCGGTCTTCCAGCTGCAGGCGCTGCTGCAGTGCTTCGGCAACGCGCAGGCTGTCCAGCGCCTGGAACTCGCTGGCGAAGCGCGCCACGTAGCGTGCCTTGTTGGTCTGCAGATGGCCGATCACCGACCAGTGCACGCCCAGGTCGGCCATTGTCTCGGCCTTGCGTTGTGCTTCCTGCACCTTGTTCTCGCCGAGTTCGTGGCAGCCAGCGGCCACCGCCATGCGAATGCGGGCCTCGTCGACGGTCTTGCTGACCGGCAGCAGGCGCACGCTGGCCGGATCCCGGCCGACGCGAGCGCAGGCATCGGCGATGCGTTGACGCACCGTGATCAGGTTGGCGGCGATCTGTTCAACGGACTGGGCGACGGGCCAGTCGGCAGCGGCAAGGGGCATGCGGGCACCTCCAATGCAGGGCGGCCAGGGTGGGATACACTGGCACAGGACAAGATATATTTTGGCATAGGACAAAATGAAAATCACCGGGCATAGTGCCGAGTCGATCTTCGACAGCATCCGTGATGGCATTGGCAAGGGCCGCCTGCCGGCGGGCAGCGTGCTGCCGCCGGTGCGTGAACTGGCCGAGCAGCTGGGAGTGAACCGCAACACCGTGGCTGCGGCCTACAAGCGCCTGGATGCGGCGGGCCTGGCCAGCACGGCGGGTCGCCGCGGTACGGTGGTGCGTGGCCTGCCGCCGACGCTGGCGCGCGAGGGCAGTACGCCCGGGCTGGCCCTGCAGGACCTGGCCGGTGGCAACCCGGATCCGCGCCTGCTGCCGAACCTGCGCCTGGCTCCGGCCGCACCACGGCTGTATGGCGTGGGTACGGTCGACCCGAGGTTGCAGGCGCTGGCGCGCGCCTCGCTGGATGCGGACTGCCCTGAGGGCTATGCGCTGGAGCTGACCCATGGGGCGGTCGATGGCATTGAACGCCTGCTGGCGGCGTGGCTGCTGCCGGGGGATCGCATCGCGGTGGAGGATCCGTGCTTCCTCGGCAGCCTCAACGTGCTCAACGCGGTGGGTCACGCGCCGTTGCCGGTGGCGGTGGACGCGCATGGCATGCAGGTCGATTCGCTGCGGCAGGCACTGGAGGCCGGTGCACGCGCGGTGCTGCTGACGCCGCGCGCGCACAACCCGACCGGCGCCAGCCTGGATGCGAAACGGGCAAGGGCGTTGCGCCAGTTGTTGGCGGCCTACCCGCAGGTGGCGGTGCTGATCGATGATCACTACGCGCTGCTCTCGCAGCAGGCCTATCACTCGGTGCTGCCGCTGGACGGCCGGCGCTGGGCGCTGCTGCGCTCGTTGTCCAAACCTCTCGGCCCGGACCTGCGGCTGGCCTGGCTGGCCTGCGATGAAGAAACCGCGATGCGGCTGCGGCTGCGATTGGCATCCGGTATCGGCTGGGTCAGTCACCTGCTGCAGGACGCGGCAACCTCGGTGCTGGCGTCGTCAACGCAGCGGGCGAAGATCGCCTCGGCAGGTGAGCGTTATCAGCAGCGACTGCGGTCGCTGCAGGAGCTGCTGCGCGCGCGTGGCATGCCGACGCCGCAGCCGATGGAAGGATTGAACCTGTGGCTGCCGTTGCAAACCGACAGCCATCCGCAGGTGCTGGCACTGGCTTCGCGCGGATGGCATGTGCGGGCGGGCGAAGTGTTTGCGGTGGCTGCACCAGGGCATGGCCTGCGCATCACCTGTGCGGCACTGGGGGCGGCGCAGCTGCGGCAGCTGGCCGATGACCTGGCGGCGGTGTGTGGGGTATAGCGCCCAGCCATGCTCGACGTTGCTTCGCCTTTGTAGAGCCGAGCCATGCTGGGCTGCTTCTACCAACAGCAGCCGAGCATGGCTCGGCACTACAGAAGCAGATCAGGGCGCGGCGTTGGCGCCGGGGCGCACGTAATAGGACTGACCGCTGTCATCGACGAACATCAGTTCCGGCTTGCCCTGCCAGGAGGTGAGCATGGCGCCGGTGTTGTTCTGGTGCTTGACCATCAGGCTGGCGCCGCGATCCGGGTTGGCCACCACTTTGAACACTTCGGTGGTGCCGGTGGCATCGTCCAGGGTCAACAGGGCTTCGCCGCCGCGGTCGCTGGTGCCGTAACCGCCGCGTTCGGAACCATCGGGGCCGAGCAGGATCAGGCCTGACAGGGCGGTGGCACGCGGCCCTTGGGTGCGGCCCTGGCTGAGTGGATCGGGAACTGGTGCGCCGAGGATCACCCGGGGCTGGCCGCTTGCATCGTGGATGACCAGCCCGCGTGCTTCGATGATGCGCTGTGGCGATTGGCTGCGATGCAGGCTCCAGGCGGTCCAGCCGGAAACCAGCAGGGCGAGGGTGGAGACCACCAGCGTGGTCAGCAGCAGTGCGCGGGGCATGGCGTCGTCCTTCCTTGGATGTGCCGACGATAGCGGATGCAAAAGGGGATGGGTAGAGTCGACTGTCAGTCGACTGCTGTTCGATCAGATCACGGAAATTCCCGCGCTGACGCGCGCAAGTCGACTGACAGTCGACTCTACCTCTACCTGGTCGACATCACCCAGTGGCCATTACGCGGCGATTCCCGGCGTCAGTGGAAATCGCGGCTGTGGCTGCGCAGTCCCTGCAGCAGCTCATCCAGACAGTGCATGCGCTGCACGATGACATGCTGCACACCATCGACGCGTTCCAGGCGGCCATCGATCTGCATCAGCTGGGTATCGACCAGCACCCGGTGCTGGCGATCGGCCAGGTGCCGCCAGACCACGGCGTTGACCATGCCGGTCTCGTCCTCGAGGGTGAGGAAAGTCACCCCGCTGGCGGTCTGTGGCCGCTGGCGCATGCGCACCAGTCCGGCGATGCGCACACGGCGGCCGTGGCCGTGCCCGGCCAGCTGTGCGGCATCCAGGCAGCCACGGCTACGCAGCTGCGCGCGCAGGAACGAGATCGGGTGACGGCCGAGGGTGGTGCCCGTGCTGCGGTAGTCGGCCTGCATGTCCTCCCAGGCGCTGGGCAGTGGCAGGGGCACGCGGGCTTCGGCAGTGGCACGGGCCTGGTCGAACAGCGGCAGCCGGTTCTCTACGCCCGAGATATCCCAGCGTGCACGATGGCGATGGCCGCTGAGCCCGCGCAGTGCCCCGGCATCGGCCAGCAGGCCCTGCTGGCGGCGGTCCAGTGCGGTGCGCTGGCACAGGTCGCCGACGTCGTCGAACGGGCGCCGCGCACGTTCGCGCATGATGGCCTGCACGGCACCTTCGTTGCAGCCGTCGATCAGGCGCAGGCCCAAGCGGATCGCCGCCGGCCCCCTGCTGAAATCCAGCGTGCAGTCCCAGTCGCTGTGGCGCACGTCCACCGGCAGCACGCCGATGCCATGGCGGCGTGCATCCTGCAGCAGCTGGTCGGGGCTGTAGAACCCCAGCGGCTGGCTGTTGATCAGGCTGGCAGTGAATGCGGCCGGGTGGTGGCACTTCAGCCAGCAGCTGTTATAGGTCAGCAGGGCGAAGCTGGCGGCGTGGCTTTCCGGGAAGCCGTAATCGCCGAAGCCCTTGATCTGCTCGAACAGGTGCTCGCCGTATTCGCGGCTGAAGCCGTTCTTCAGCATGCCGGCCAGCAGCTTCTCGCGATGCGGTTCCAGACCGCCACGGCGCTTCCACGCCGCCATCGAGCGGCGCAGGGCATCGGCCTGGCCCGGCGTGTAGCCGGCTGCTTCCACCGCCAGTTGCATCACCTGTTCCTGGAACAGCGGCACGCCCAGCGTGCGTGCGAACACGCGTTCCAGCTGCGGTGGGTAGAGCGGGTTGTCCGGGTCGTTCAACGCGTCCGGGCCTTGTTCGCGCAGGATCCGGCGCCGCTCCAGATAGGGGTGCACCATGTCGCCCTGGATCGGGCCAGGGCGCACGATCGCCACCTCGATCACCAGGTCATAGAACGTGCGTGGCTGCATGCGCGGCAGCATCGCCATCTGCGCGCGCGATTCGATCTGGAACACGCCGATGGTGTCAGCGGCGCAGATCATGTCGAAGGTCTTTGCATCCTTGGGCGGGATGGCGTCCATGCGCCCTTCGTGCAGGCCGTGCTGCTTCAACATCGCCAGGCACTTGCGGATGGCCGTAAGCATGCCCAATGCCAGGCAGTCGACCTTCATCAGGCCGGTGGCATCCAGATCGTCCTTGTCCCACTGGATGACGGTGCGATCGGCCATCGCCGCGTTCTCCACCGGCACCAGGGTCGACAGCGGATGCTCGGAGATGACGAAACCGCCCGGATGCTGCGACAGGTGGCGCGGGAAGTCGATCAGCTCGGCGGTCAGCGCCAGCAGGCGCCGCATCAACGGCGTGTCCGGATCGAAACCGCGCTCGCGCAGGGTTTCCGGCAATGGGATGTTGCCGCTCCAGTGGTCCATCGCCGCGCCCAGTTCGTTGACCTGGTCCATCGGCAGGCCGAGCGCACGGGCCACGTCGCGGATCGCGCTGCGGCCACGGTAGCTGATCGCCACCGCGGTCAGTGCGGCGCGTTCGCGGCCATAGCGCTTGAACACGTACTGCAGCACTTCCTCGCGACGCTCGTGCTCGAAGTCGATGTCGATGTCCGGCGGCTCATTGCGCTCGGCGGAGATGAAGCGTTCAAACAACAGATTGCTGCGCGCAGGATCGATCTCGGTCACGCCCAGCACGAAGCACACCGTCGAATTGGCCGCCGAGCCACGGCCTTGGCAAAGGATGTCCTGGCTGCGGGCGAAGCGCACGATGTCATGCACGGTAAGGAAGTAGGAGGCGTAGTTTTTCTCCCGGATCAACGCCAGCTCATGTTCGATCTGCCTGCGCTGGGCGTCCTTGATGCCTTCTGGCCAACGCCAGGGAATCTTTTCTTCGACCAGCTCGCGCAGCCAGCTGTCCGGGTCATGCCCCTCCGGCACCAGCTCACGCGGATAGGTGTACTGCAGCTGTTCCAGGGTGAAGTGGCAGCGTTCGGCGATGCGCAGGGTTTCAGCCAGCAGTTCGGGCGGATACAGCTGGGCCAGCGCGGTACGCGGGCGCAGGTGGCGCTCGCCATTGGGAAACAGGCGCCAGCCGGCCTCGGCCACGCTGCAGCGGTGGCGGATCGCGGTCAGTGTGTCCTGCAGGGCACGGCGGCGGCGCACGTGCATATGCACATCGCCACTGGCGACCAGGGGCAGGCGGTGGCGTTCGCCGAAGGCCCGCAGCTGCTGCAGGCGGCGTGCGTCATCGTGTTCACGGTGCAGTTCCACCGCCAGCCACAGCCGATCATCGAAGCCGGTGCGCAGCAACTCGAGATCGGTGGCGGATGGCTGCCGGTCCAGCCACAGGCACAACAAACCGTCGGGCAGGCCGAGCAGATCGTCGCGCAGGCAGCGGTACTCGCCCTTGGCAGCCCGCCGCCGACAGGTCGTGATCAACTGGCACAGCCCGGCATAGGCGGTCTGGTCGGTGCACAGCAGGGCCAGCTTCGGCCCGTCCTCGACCTGGAATTCGGCGCCGACGATCAGTGCCACGCCATGTGTCTTCGCTGCCTGCCAGGCGCGCACGATGCCGGCCAGCGAGCATTCGTCGGTGATCGCCAACGCGCGGTAGCCTTGGCCCGCGGCGCGCGCGAACAACTCTTCGGCGATCGAAGCACCGCGCTGGAAACTGAAGGCCGACAGGCAGTGCAGTTCGGCGTAGCCGGGCAGTTCGCTGTGCATGGCGGCTCAGCCGAACCAGCCGTGCAGCATCCACGGCGCATGTGGATTGTTGCGGTCACGGAAAGCCCAGCCGCGCTGGCCATGCGCGGTTTCCACCACGTAGTAGTCGCGGCGCGCATCAGCCTGGTCCCACCAGCCCGATTCGATCCGCTCCGGCCCGGCGATGATGCGCAGGCGCGGGTCACGCAGCGGCTGTGGAGCGTCCAGCAGCCAACCGGGGCGTAGTGGCCAGTATGCCGGTAGCCTGGCCGCTGGCTGGGTGCCGCTGGCACGTTCGGGGCGATGGTCGGCCTGCACTGCCAGCGGCTGCACGGCGTCATCGCCGAGCCGCGCGCGCAGGCGCTCACGCAGCTGGTTCCACGGCATCGCCTGCGCCGGACGGGTATCGAACAGGTCACGCGCGGCGGGTACGAACGGCGGCAGCTGTTCGGCCTGCAGGCGCAGTGCGCGGCTGCCGGCCGGCAGGGCGAAGGCTTCCATGCGGTTGCGTGCGATCTCGAACAGCAGCGTGGGATCGCGCTCGGGCGCCAACAGGCCGATGGTCAGCACGCTGGCCGGCAACAGGTCATGCTCGAAATGCAGGTCGAAGCGCTGCACGCCGCCATCGCGCGAGCACAGGAAGGCGGCCAGGTCGAGCAGCAGGCGGCGCAGCGGGAACAGCAGGGCCTGGCTGGATTCGATCTCGTATTCGAATTCGATGCGCGCATCGAAACGGTCCGGTGGCTGGTAGTAGCGCAATGGCGCGGTGGGCAGCCCGCGCAATGCATCCAGCTGCTGCAGGACCTCGGGGGCGAAGCGCCGGGCCAGGCTGTCGCGCGGCAGCTTGAGCACCGCCCCCAGCGTGCGCAGGCCGGAACGGCCAAGCACGGTCACCGCCTCGCTGGGCAGGCCGCAACGTGCCAGGGGCAGCTGCGCCAGCGCCGCCGGCAGCTGCTGCGCATCAAGGCCGAGGCCATCGTGGACGTTGGCCAGCACGCGCGCGGCATGTGGGGTAGGCGCGGCCACCAGGCGGTGGCGGAAGCCGAGTTCGTGCAGTTCGTTGCGCAGGCGCTGCTGGATCGTCAGCCAGTCACCGAACAGGGCGCGGCTGGCACCGATTTCCAGCACCAGCGCATGCGGAAAATCGAGGCTGACCTGCGAGCTGTAGGCATAGGCCCAGCTGGCCAGCAGCTGCCGGGTGTGCTGTTCGGCATTGGGGTCGTAGTCGTGCAGGTGCATGTCCTGCACCAGTACCTGTGCAGCCGACAGCAGCATGCCCGGGCGCAGCCCTGCTGCACGTGCCGACGGGCTGACCGCGCGCAGCACGCGACGCTGCGCCGGCCCCTGCAGCAGTACCAATGGCCGCTGTGGGTCGGGCTGCAGGCGCAGCACGCTGTCCAGCGCCAGCTGCGGCAACAACAGGCAGGCCCAGTGCATGGCGCGTCCTCAGTGGGCGATGGCCAGCGGCAACGGCTGCGCCGGCGGCAACCCGCCACGGCACTTCAGCACCCGCACCTGGCCGTGGTCGAGCTGCAGGCGCAGGCTGGCCGGAGAGGGATTGCGCGCCGCCTGCGCCTCGCGGAACACGAAGCCCAGGCACTGGCCGCTGTCGGCAGCCACCTGCAGGCGGCGCAGGGCGCGGTCGTCGGCTTGATGCGGCCAGCACAGTACCGCCGCGCAGGCCGCAGAGCGCAGGCACTGTTCGGCGGCCCACAGTGCCTGCTTCGGCGCGGCGTGGATGATCTGCAACTGGCACAGGTCCAGCCCGGCGGCGGCCCAGGCCGGGGCATGCGGACGGTAGGGCGGAGCGACCAGGACGATCGGGCGGTCGCGCTGGCTCAGCCTGGCCAGTGCTGGCCAGACCAGCGCCAGTTCGCCAACGCCGGGCGCCGCCTGCAGCACCTCGCACAGTCCGCTGGCCGGCCAGCCGCCGCCGGGCAGGCGTGCATCCAATGCCGGATGGCCGCTGGCCAGATGGTCGCTGGCTGGGCCCTGGCGGGCCGGGCCGCGCCACAGCTGGCGCCCGTCCAGCAGCCGGTCGAGGGCGACGACGGCCCCCATCAGCCGGCCCTCCAGGGGAGGCGCCGGGTGGGCTGGAAACGGCAGGAACGGGCGGAAACGGCGGGCATGGCGCGAGTATCGACGGGCCGGTATCAGGGGCTGAGACCAGACATGCTACTCGTCTTGTGAGTAGAATTACTAATGAAATCCGAGGGCCCGGTTTCAGGTTGCTGAAGGAAGGAAAGCATCCACGCATGGCGTGGATCTACTGGAGAGAGCCTCGGCAAAT
>NZ_JAOBZT010000038.1:0-40176 GCF_029839005.1 Stenotrophomonas sp. GD03958
GCCGGCTGGCCGGAGAGAGCCCATGAACCATTCCAACGTGCTGCCGCTGGCAGCGCTGCCGGTCGCGCTCGGCCTGCTGTTGGCCAGCGGCCATGCCGACGCACAGTCCACGTCCTCGCTGCCCGCGCCGCTGAGCCAGGCTGAGCTGTCACGCCTGGTGCAGCAGCAGGCACTGCAGATCCAGCAACTGGAAGCACGCCTCCGCGCCGTCGAGGGCGGACAGGGCAGTGCGGGCGCACCGTCAACGCCGCCCCTGCCTGCGCTGGAAACGCGGGTGGCCGCACTGGAAACCAGCCAGTCCAGGCTGCCGAAGGTCTCCTGGGCCAAGGGTGCGCCGGAGTTCAGCAGTGCCGATGGCGCCGTGGCGTTCCGTCCGCGCGGACGCCTGTTCGTCGATGCCTCCAGCACCGACGGTTCGGCGGTCGCCGGCCGCAATGTTTCGGGTACCGAGGTCCGTTCGGTACGCTTGGGGGCCGAAGGGCGCTACGGCACCCTGGGCTGGGTCGTGGAGGGCGACTTCGCCGACAACGCGGTCGCGTGGAAGTCGGTCTACGCCACGCTGGACCACACGCTGTTCGGCCTGCCGGCCGATCTCACGATGGGCAACCGCTTGAATGATCGCGGTATCGATGGCTCCAGCAGCACGTCCAACACGCCTTTCCAGGACCGCAACGTGGTCGGCACGCTGATGCTGCCGCAGCGCGGCCTGTTCGGTGTCGGCCTGACCGAGCGCGTGTACGGCAAGAACTGGCATGCCAGCCTTTCGGTGGCCGGCAATGATCTCAACAACGCCGGCACCGACAACGACAGCCAGACCTGGGCCACGCGCGTGCATTGGAACCCGGTGGCCAACGACGCAGTCACGGTGCACCTGGGGGCCTGGGCCTTCCACGAGGAGATCGCCGCAGGCGCCAGCGGCGTCGTCCGCAGTTCGGCCATCGCCGGGCACTTCAACGACCTGGTAAAGATTGCGCCGGGCACACTGCTGGGCGCCGAGCGCAGCACGGCCCATGGCGCGGAACTGGCAGGCTTCTTCGGGCCGGCCTGGGCGACCGGCGAATGGGGTACGCGCAACCTGCGCGGGACCGGCGCCAGCGGGCGCTACGATCTGGACCACGAGGCCTGGGCGATTTCGGCTGGCTGGTTCCTGGCCGGTGCAAGGCCGGCCTATTCGGGCAAGGCCGGCACCTGGGGACGCGTGAAGGTGGCCGATCCTGTCACCCGCGGCGGCGCCGGGGCATGGGAACTGAAGGGGCGCTACGAGGACGTGGACTATGCCGAGCTGCCCAGTGGCGGTACCGGCCACGCGTGGACGCTGGGTGCGAACTGGTATCTCAACGACTTCAGCCGCGTGATGTTCGAGGCGATCCGTTGGCAGACCCGCAACCGCAGCGGCACCGGCCAGGGCATGGATGAAGGCACCACCTTCAACACCCGCCTGCAGGTGGCCTTCTAGCAGCGCATGCCGCTCGCGCGCCGATCAGAGCAGCAGCAGTGCTCCGATCAACGCCGGCGGCATCACCAGCGCGCCGACGCGCAGGAAGTCGAGCGCGCTGACATGCTCGCCCTCGCGACGCAGCGCCACCAGCCACAGCATCGTCGCCAGCGAACCGGTGACCGACAGGTTGGGCCCCAGATCCACGCCGACCAGCAATGCGGCACGGGTCTGCGCCGGCAGATCGGCCATCTGCCCCAGCGAACCGGCGGCCAGGCCGACCGGCAGATTGTTGGCCACGTTGCTCAGCAGCGCGGCCGCGCCACCGGCCAGCCAGCTGGCCTGGCGGGGAGATGCCTGCGCCACGGCCTGCAGTGCGCTGGCCGCGCTCTGGATGACACCGGTCTGTGCCACCGCTTCCACCAGCACGAACAGTCCCGCCACCAGCGGCAGCACGCCCCAGGACACGTGGCGCAGCAGTGGCAGCGGGCTGCGCCGCTGGCGGATCGCCACCACCGCCACACTCAGCGTGCCCGCGCAGAACGTGGTCAGGCCCAATGGCCCGTTCAAGGCGGACGTGACCAGCAACACGGTGCCGGTGAACAGCACGCCCAGTGCGCTCAGCCGGCCGCCGTCGGTCAACGGGCGATGTGCCGGCGCGGCCACCAGCGGCTGGGCGATCTCGCGCCGGTGCACCCAGCGCAGGACCAGGTAGGTGGCACCGATCGCCGCCGCCGACGGCAGCGCGAACTGCGCCAGCCACTGCAGCAGCGGCGGCATGTGCTGGCCGTACACCACCAGGTTGGCCGGATTGGAAATAGGCAGCACGAAGCTGGCCGCATTGGCGATGAATGCACAGACGAACAGGTAGGGCAGGGGATTGGCGCGCGCCGCCTTGCAGGCAGCGTAAACCGCCGGGGTCAGCACCACGGCCGTTGCATCGTTGGACAGGAACACCGTCACCAGCGTGCCGACCAGGAATACCAGGTCGAACAGGCGTCGCCCGGATCCGCCCGCATGCCGCACCGCGTACAACGCCACCCAATCGAACAGGCCTTCGCGCCGCGCCAGTTCGGCCAGCATCATCATGCCGACCAGGAAGAGGTAGACGTCGCGGCCTTCGGCCACCGCGCCCCATGCGGTGTGCAGCGACACCGCGCCCAGCAACGGCAAGAGGGCGGCAGCGCACAACGCCCACACATATTCGGGGATGCGGAAAGGACGGAACAGCAGGCCGATGGTGGCAACGGCGACCGCTGCCCAGATCACGAGGGGGGCTTGGGGGGCGAGCATGGAGTGGGGCTTCAGCGGCACCGGCAGCGACCCCGGCGCAGGGGGTCCTGGCGCGCGCGATCAGCGGATGGGCGGCCGCTGCAATCATCGCAGGTTCCGGGTCGCCGCATCATACCGTGCGGCGCGGCATGGCGACCGCTGCAGTCGACCGCGCTGCAGGTGGGCCGGGGCGGCGCCCAGCCCACCTTCAGCACTCAAGCGCGGCATGACTTCAGGCACTGCGGCTTGACTACATATGTAGTCAAACTGCACACACGCTCATTGGACGAGATTGCGATGCCAAGATCCTGCTGGTTGTCCTGCGCCCTGGCCCTGGTGTTCGGCATCGCCGGGCCCACCCAAGCGGCGACGCGTGCCGAAGCCCTTGCCGCGATCGAGCGCAACGCGCGCGCCGCGCATTCCGATGCGGTCCTGGTAATGCACGACCGGGAGACGCTGCTTGAGCTGAAGCCCGCCGCGGGGCAGGAATCGGTTCACCTGATGTCGGCCACCAAGTCGGTCGTCGCGCTGGCCATTGCGTTGCTGCTGGACGAAGGAAAGCTGGCTTCGATCGATACGCCGGTCAGCCAGATCTATCCCGAATGGAAGCAGGGCAGGAAGCGCGCCATCACCGTGCGCATGCTACTGGACCATACCTCGGGCCTGCAGAACGTGGCGAACGCGGGCGAAGAGCTGGAAGGGGCCCCGGACCTGGTCAGGCTGGCACTGGCCGCCGAGCTGAGCGATGCCCCGGGTGCCGTGTTCTCCTACAACAACAAGGCCACCAACCTGCTGCCCGGTATTGTCGAGCGCCTGGCAGGCGAGCCGCTGGATGCCTATCTGGACGCGCGCCTGTTCAAGCCCCTGGGCATTGCCCACTACACCTGGATGAAGGATCAGGCAGGCACCCCGCTGGGCATGGCCGGGCTGTCCCTGCGCGCGGCCGATCTTGCCGCCATCGGGCAACTGTTGCTGGACGGAGGCGTGGCGCCGGATGGCAAACGTCTCCTGAGTGAGCAGTCTGTCGCGTTGATGACGACCGAAAGCGCCCGTGCGCCAGATGTTGGGCTGCTGTGGTGGCGGGTACCGGCCTGGGAACGCTACCAACTCAAGCCCCGGCTAGAGGATCTGCTGGTGCAAAGGAGGGTGGACGACGACGTGCAGCGCGCACTGCAGGCCAGTGCAGGGCGAGTATTCGAAAGCCGCAGCACGCTGGTCGCCTTCCTTGCCGATCAACTGGGCGCGGACTGGTCCCAGCGCTACGGCAGCCAGATCTCCGCGCGCGGCCTGAAGCTCACCGATCTCTACGACATCACACGGGGGCCGGTCGTCGGCTTCGCCGCCAACGGCTACCTGGGCCAATACCTGATGATCATTCCGGAACAGCGTGTCGTCGCAGTGCGCCTGATCCACCGGCGCGAGAGCCACAACGCTCCACAGGACGACTATCCCTCCTTCTTCGCCGATGTCCTGCAGTTGGCGCGGGCACTGCAATAGGCCCTGTCGCCATCATGTCCACGCGCGCTGAACATTTTCCTGGAGCGTTCTTCACTGTCGTGCCGCCTAAAGTGGGATGACATCTTGGCCGCACATCTACTGAAGCATGTTTGATTATCAGGACTGGACCTTCCACGCCAATGGCCGAACGGTAGTGGCGCGGGTAGCGCTGGACGGTGAAGGTGGCGGCACCATCAACCGCTACCAGCTGGTGCCGGGACCGGCACAGTCGGGGTTGTGCATCAAGGTCGCCTCCCAGGACGAGGCCGCGCAGAAACTGGAGGCCGAAGTGACGAAGCTGCTGGGACCGGTGTGGTAGCCGCTGCGCCATGCCGGCCGCGCATCCGCATGTTGACGGCGGCATGACCGGCCCGGGCAACGGGCATCGCGCCGGATGCCCGTTGCATGAGGCCGCATACTAGGGCATCAGCACGGTGTCGACCACGTGGATGACGCCGTTGGACTGACTGACATCTGCAGCGCTGATGCCTGCCTTGCCACCCTTTGCGTCGATGATCCAGAGCTTGCCATCGTGGAGCGCTACGGTGAGAGGCTCACCCTGCACGGTCTTGAGGGTGGCCTTGCCGCCGTGCTTGCGGGCATCGGCCAGAAGCTGCGCCGAACTGTAGTTGCCCGGGACGACGTGGTAGGTCAGGATCCGGGTCAGCTGTGCCTTGTTTTCCGGCTTCACCAGCGTATCGACAGTGCCTGCAGGCAGTTTTTCGAAGGCCGCATTGGTGGGCGCGAAAACAGTGAAGGGCCCGGTGCCGTCGAGGGTGTCGACCAGGTCGGCTGCTTTGACCGCTGCAACGAGGGTGGTGTGATCCTTGGAATTGACGGCGTTCTCGACGATGGTCCTGGTGGGGTACATCTCTGCCCCGCCCACGATGACGGCGTTGGCGGCGAAAACTGAGGAGCCGGACGAAACGAGTAGGGCGAAGCCGACTGCGGCGGCGATGCGCTGAAGAGCGTTCACGGTGCGTTCCTTTCTGGATGACCCGCAAGTGCGGGCATCCTTCCTACGTCGGGTGCGCCTGACCGGATGCAGCAGCAGCCGGGTCATGAGCTGTGCCGCGCGCTGCTGGTTTGCTGCGCTGCACGGTGACAAGCGCGAACCGGGGTGATTACTCTCCGCTGCAACGCGATGGTAGCGCTACCAGTCGGGCGGGGATCCAAGGTCCAGGGGCTGCCTTCTTTGCCGCGTGTTTGTCCTGGCAGGCTTGAAAAGCAAGTGTAAGTCGCGGCGTGCCCGAGCACCCGTGCTGTTCGGTTTGGAATGCGGGCCACGCCCGTGCGTGCCCCTGGGAGGGGGCGGTACATCCATTCGATCGTATGTCAGAGGGGACTTTCATGAGCACTTGCAGTTTCCGCGGCACCCTGGCCCCGAGGTCCGGTTCATGAGCCGCGCATTGGCGAAGTTCCGGTCCCGGGCCATGTTCACCTTCGTGGGTGGCGCCCTGGTCATCAATCCTGCCTTTGCGCAGGACGCAGCACCGGCGACCGGGCAGCAGCCGCAGAGCCAGTCGCAGCCCACCCAGCTCGATGCAGTGCAGGTCACGGGCATACGCAACAGCCTGAGCCAGGCCATGGACATCAAGCGCGACTCGGCGGGCGTGGTCGACGCGATCAGCGCCGAGGACATCGGCAAGTTCCCCGATACCAATCTTGCCGAATCGTTGCAGCGCATCACCGGCATCTCCATCGAGCGCCGTGACGGCGAGGGCGCGCAGGTGACCGCGCGTGGCTTTGGTCCGCAGTTCAACATGGTCACGCTCAATGGTCGCCAGATGCCCGGCGCCGATGCTTTCGGTGCCTCCGGGCAGGTGGCCATCGGCGGTGTCGACGGCGGCACCCGCGCCTTCAATTTCGCGCAGCTGGCCGCCGAGGCCATCAATGGCATCGAGGTCTACAAGACCAGCCAGGCACAGGTGCCCAGCGGTGGCATCGGCGCGACGATCAATATCCTGACCTCGCGCCCGCTCGATCACGCCGGCATCGTGGCCAACGCCGGGGCGAAGCTGGTCTCCGACCAGAGCCAGCCGTTCGACAATGACCTGACACCGGAGCTGTCGGGCATTTTCAGCTACAGCAATCCGGAAAAGACCTTTGGCGTCAGCCTCAGCGCGAGCCAGCAGAAGCGCAAGGGTGGCTCGGTCCAGGCCACGGAGAACTACTGGAACGTGCAGCCGTGGACGGGGTCGATGCCGGGCAACCCGACCGTGGTCAATGCCCCGGCCGTCGGCCAGCTTTACGCGCGGCCCAACGACCTGCGCTACGCGTTCTCCGAATTCGAACGCGAACGCGTCAACGGCCAGGCGGTGCTGCAGTTCGCACCGACGGACAGCCTGACCCTGACCGTGGATTACACCTACTCGACCAACGAAATCACCGAGAATCGTGGCGAGCAGGGCATGTGGCTGCAGAACAGCAACTACACCAACGTCGAGTTCGACACCAGTGGCGCCGTCGCGACGCCGGTCTACATCCGTGAGATCGCCGGCACCAAGGATTTCGGCCTGGAACAGCAGCGCAGCATGCAGGAGTACAAGCTGGGCTCGCTGGGCTTCAACGCCGTCTGGAATGTCAGCGACCGCTTCAAGCTCAGCTTCGATGCGCACAACTCCAAGAACGAGAGCCGCCCGAATGACCCGCTGACCGGCGGTGGTTCGATCTTCATGAGCATCGCCGGCACCAACAACTGCACCCGTGGCCCGCATTGTGGCGGCTCCTGGGTGCAGGAATTGAACTTCAACAATGGCCTGCCGGTTGGCACCCAGGTCTGGTATCCCAGCACCGCCGAGGCGGTCGCCGGGACCAATGGCGTGGTCAACCCGGGCTTCCAGGAAGGCGAGGTTGGCACGCAGGTGCTGCGCGTCAACGCGCAGACCCAGATCAGCGAGATCAAGCAGGCGCGCGTCGATGGCGAATGGAACTTCGACCACGGCCGCTTCCAGTTCGGCGTGGACACCAACAAGTCCACCACCCACCGCATCCAGGCCGCCGAGGCCTACTCCACCCTGGGTGACTGGGGCGTGGCCAACGTGGACCGGGATACCGCCGCGGGCCTGATGGACCTGCTGCAGCCGGTCAGCATCGTCGGCCTGTTCGACGACTACAGTGCCAACAGCTGGCCGGCCTGGCGCGGCAATGCCGGACAGCTCGCGCAATGGGCATCTGGCGAGTACGGCGTCGGCCTGGGCGTGAATCCGCAACGCGCGGCCGACAACTTCGTGGAAGAGAAGACCAAGGCGGCGTACTTCCAGGTGGAACTGGACGGGGAACTGGGCGGCATGCGCACCAACACCCGCCTGGGCGTGCGCTATGAAACCACCGACGTGGTGTCGACCTCGGTCATTGCCGTTCCCGAATCCATCGAGTGGCAGGCCAACAACGATTTCCGCATCGTGCTGTCCGATGAGCAGCAGCCCTTCACGGAGAAGGCGCGGTACAGCTACATCCTGCCCAACCTCGATTTCAGCATCGACCTCACCGAGGAACTGAAGGGCCGTGTGTCGTTTGGCAAGAGCATCGCCCGCGCGCCGTACGGCAATCTCTATGCGGGACCCGGGGCCCAGCAGCCGTTCGGCTCGGTGCTGATCGATCCCTCCTCGCGCGCCAGCGGCAATTCCCAGAACCCGAGCCTGAAGCCGCTGGAATCGGACAACCTCGACCTGGGGCTGGAGTGGTACTTCGCCGATGCCAGCTATGTGTCATTGACCTACTGGAACAAGTCGGTCAGCAACTTCATCGGCAACACCGTCGTCCAGGAAAGCCTGTACGGCCTCACCGACCCCACCTCCGGGCCGGATGCACGGGCGGCGTTGGACTTCCTGACCAGCGGCGCCTGCGTCGCCCAGGTCGGGCCGGCCAACGCGGCCGCCTGCTCGGCCAACGACACCTCGCTGTTCACCGCACTGGCGTTGCTGCGCAACAATCCTGCTGGCCTGGGCGCCTACAACGGAACCGATGCGCAGGTTCTGGCCACCGAAGCGGCCTACGATCTGTATGGGCAGGCCAACGATCCGCTGTACCAGTTCAACGTCAATCGCCCGATCAACCAGAACAAGTCCAAGCTGCACGGCTGGGAGCTGGGCGGGCAGTACTTCTTCGGTGACACCGGGTTCGGCGTACTGGCCAACTACACGGTGGTGAAAGGTGATGTCGGCTACAACAACGGCGGCGATCCGGGTATCGACCAGTTCTCGCTCACCGGCCTGAGCGACACCGCTAACGCCATGCTGATGTACGAGAAGTACGGGTGGTCGGTGCGACTGGCATGGAACTGGCGCGATCAGTACCTGATCCTGGCCAACCAGGGCTCCAGCCGCAATCCGTACTATGTGGAGCCGTACGAGCAGTGGGATCTCAGCGTCAACTACGCGCTCGATGACCACTGGTCCTTCAGCCTGGAGGCGATCAACCTGACCGGTGAGGATGTGCGGTGGCGCTCGCGCACGTCGCAGATGATCGTCAAGCTGGCAGACCAGAGCCCGCGCTACATGCTGGGCGTCCGCTACAAGTTCTGAACCTGGTTGCCGATGCGTCCGGCACGGCACCGCTGCCCGCCAGCGGTGCCGTGCCGGGACGGTGTCGCCGCACCTGTCGCGCCTGCGCTACCCTGCCGGCCAGCAACCCACACTGGACTGGATACCCTGATGGCCCGCTACGAAATGCTCAACAACATCGCGCATCGGGACCTGAAGGTCGCCACCGGATTCGGGCCGCAGTTCGGCGATGCGGTGGGCATGGTGCCGGCCTATCCCAGCGAGTTCGCTGAACTGCAGCGTGAGTATCCGATCTTCCTGCGCAGGGAAACCGGGACAGAAGCGTGGCAGTCCGTGGCCCTGCTGGGTTTCGAACAACACGAGAACCTGTTCCTGCAGGACGGGCGCTGGAATGCCTCCTACCTGCCTGGTGCGGCCGCCAAAGGGCCGTTCCTGATCGGGTTCCAGGAGCACTACGTGGATGGCCTGCTCACCCAGGATGCGGTGATGCACGTGGACCTGGACCATCCGCGCGTCACCGCCGGCGCCGGTGAGCCGGTGTTCCTGCCGCAGGGCGGCAACACGCCCTACCTGGACCACATCGCCGGCGTGCTGCGCGGCATCCACGAGGGAAGTGCCTTCGCGGCCGGTATGTTCACGATGCTCGACGACTGCGGGCTCATCCAGCCGGTCACGCTTGATGTGCAGCTCGCGTCGCATCACCGCGTGGGCGTGAGCGGATTGCACGGCATTGACCGCGAGCGCCTGGCGGCGCTGGACAGTTCACGCCTGGCTGCGTTGAACCGCGCCGGTTACCTGGAAGGTGCGTACCTGATGCTTGCCTCGCTGCATAACATGCGCCGCCTGATCGCCGAGAAGCAGCGCCGTCTCCGCGTCCAGGACGGCACCACGCAGGCGGTCAGGAACTGACCGGTGCACGCCAGCCTGCCGATGCGGATCCTGGAAGGCATCGATCCTGCCGCGTTGCCATTGGCTGACCTGGTGGACGCCGGTGAGCCGGTCGTACTGCGCGGCATCGCCAGCGGTTGGCCACTGGTCCAGGCCGGACTGGGCGGCGTGCACGACGCGATGGTGTACCTGTGCAGCGTCGATGCGGGTGCGCCCATCCAGTACTCGTTCGGCGGCCCCGAGATCGCGGGCCGCCCGTTCTACAGCGCGGACTTCACCCGGCTGAACTTCGAAGTGCGGCGTGGCGGTCTGGCCCAGGTGCTGGAAGAGATCGCCACGACGCTGCATGCGCCTCGGCCGCCAACCTATTACGTGGCCTCGCTGCCGATCGAGCGGGCACTGCTGCCGGCATTCGCGCAGGCCAACGACGCCGGGCTGGCGAAGCAGGGCATCGACGCCACCGCCGGCATCTGGATCGGCAACCGGGTGACGGCCTCGTGCCATTTCGACACACCCGACAACCTCGCCTGCTGCGCGGTGGGGCGGCGTGAGTTCACCCTGTTCCCGCCCGCCCAGATCGACAACCTCTATCCGGGCCCGCTCGATCCCACGCCGGGCGGACAGGTGGTCAGCGTGGTGGACTTCGAGCGCCCCGACTTCGATCGGCATCCACGTTTCCGCGAGGCGCTGGCGCATGCACGCAGCGCGGTACTTGGACCCGGCGATGCGATCTTCATTCCCAGCATGTGGTGGCACCATGTACGCAGCCTGGAGCCGTTCAACGTGCTTGTGAACTACTGGTGGCGAAGCTCGCCGGCCTGGCTGGGGTCGCCGCTGGCGGCGCTGCAGCACGCGATGTGGTCCGTGCGCGACCTGCCAGCGCGTGAGAAGCAGGCCTGGGAAGGGCTCTTCCGTTACTACGTATTCGGCCCCGGCGAGCGCGCGGGGCAGCACCTGCCTGATGCCGCGCGCGGGGATCTGGCACCGTTCGACGAGCAGCGCGCCCGCCGCATGCGCGCGATGCTGCTGGGCAGGCTCAACCGTTGAGAGAGGGCACCGCGTTGGATACCGAGAGCACGCCTGCAGGGCGCATCCGCAAGGTGGTCATTGCCGGTGGCGGTACAGCGGGATGGCTGGCCGGCTGCGCGCTGGCGCACCAGTTCCGTGACCAGCTGCAGATCACGCTGGTCGAGTCCGAGCATATCGGCACGGTCGGCGTCGGTGAGTCCACCGTGCCGCCGATCCGCACCTTCCATCGCTTCCTGCAGATCGATGAGCAGGAGTTCCTGCGCGCGGTGGCCGGCACCTTCAAGCTGTCGATCTCGTTCGAGAACTGGCGGCTGCCGGGGGATCGCTTCTTCCATCCGTTCGGTACCATCGGCCACGGCACCTGGGCGGCTCCCTTCCATCACTTCTGGCTGGACAGCCTGCGCCGCGGCATGCCCTCGGACCTGGGCGACTTCTGCCTGGAGAGCATCGCGTCGCGCGGCGACCGCTTCTCGCTGCACACCCAGCCGCAGGCCAGCTATGCGTATCACTTCGATGCCAGCCTGTATGCGCGGTTCCTGCGCGGCAGGGCCGAGGCCAACGGCCTGCGCCGGATCGAAGGCAGGATCGCCCAGGTCAGGCAGCACGCGCACGACGGCTCGGTTCAGGCGCTGGTACTGGACGACGGCCAGGTGATCGAGGGCGATCTGTTCATCGACTGCACGGGGTTCCGTGGCCTGCTGATCGAGCAGGCGCTGGGCACCGGCTACGAGGACTGGCACGAATGGCTTCCGTGCGACCGGGCCGTGGCGGTGCAGACCGAAGCGGTGGCGCCGCCGGTGCCCTATACCCGGGCGATCGCCCACGAGGCGGGGTGGCGCTGGCACATCGCGCTGCAGCACCGCGTAGGCTGTGGGCTGGTGTATGACAGCCGCCATCTGTCTGATGACGAGGCCGCCGCGAAACTGCTGCGTGATGCAGGGGCTCCGCCTTTGCGCGACCCATGGAACGTGCCGTTCCGCAGCGGGCGCCGGCTGAAGGCCTGGAACAGGAACGTGGTGTCGCTCGGGCTGGCCAGCGGTTTCATCGAACCGCTGGAGTCGACCAGCATCCATCTGACGATCAGCGCGGTGGTGCGCCTGATCCAGTTGTTCCCGTTCGACGGCATCTGTGCGTCGCTGGTGCAGTTGTACAACGATGTCAGCCGCCAGGAAATGGAGCACGTGCGCGACTTCATCATCCTGCACTATCACGCAACGCAGCGCACCGAACCGATGTGGAAGGCGTGTCGCGAGATGAGCGTGCCCGGATCGCTGCAGCAGCGGTTGCAGGCGTGGCGCGAGCGTGCGCACGCCTGGCAGGACCCCGGCGAGCTGTTCCGCATCGAGTCCTGGACCAGCGTTCTGCTCGGGCAGGGCATTCCGCCAGGCCCGCCGCATCCGCTGGCGCGGGCGGTGAGTGACGCCGATCTGCGCACCCTGTTGAAGGGCATCCAACAGCCCGTGCATCACGCCGCGGCGCAGATGCCGACCCAGGCAGAGTTCATTGCGCAGTACTGCAGGTCTGGCGCAGACGTGTGGCGTTCGACGGCGACGATCGCATAGCAGGGTTTTGCGTTGCAGCACGCTTTTTCCGCTGCAGCTGGTTACAGTGCGGTAACACCGCAGGCGATGACGCATGCGGTCGCAACGAGGGGGCCGGACAGCACGCCCCCTTTTTTGAGTCCACGGAATGTTAGCGCTACCTTTTTGTTGATCGGAGGCGGTTTCGATGGGTCTGGTTGCAGGGATCGATGCAGGGACGCAGAGCCTGAAGGTGCTGGTCTACGACCCGCAGGCGCAAGCGGTGGCCGCCGTCACCAGCGCGCCGCTCACGCTGGACAGCGGTGCCGACGGCAGCCGTGAACAGGCGCCTGCCGACTGGGTGTCGGCCCTGCGCGACTGCTTTGCCAGGATCGACCCCTCGCTGCGCGCTCGCATCGTCGCACTGGCGGTATCGGGGCAGCAGCATGGGTTCGTGCCGGTTGATGATGCTGGCGAGGTACTGGCGCCGGCCAAGCTGTGGTGCGACACCAGCACCTCGGCCGAATGCATCCAGATCATGGACGCCGTGGGCGGATTCCAACGGACCATCGCGCTGGCGGGCAACCCGATCCTGGCCGGCTACACAGCGTCCAAGCTGCCCTGGACCAGGATCCACCGTGCCGACGCCTATGCGCGGCTGGCGACCATCCTGCTGCCACACGACTACCTGAATTTCGTGTTGACCGGGCAGCGGTTCTGCGAGCTTGGCGATGCGTCCGGAACCGGCTGGCTGGACGTGCGCACACGCACCTGGTCGCAGGAACTGCTGCGCGCCACCGATCCTGATCGTGATCTTGCCGCCTGCCTGCCGCCGATCGCCGCACCCGACGCCCTGTTTGATATCGCGCCGAAGGCCGCGGCCGCGCTCGGGCTTGCAGCGGCGGTGAAGGTGGCCGTTGGCGGCGGCGACAACATGATGGCCGCGATCGGCACTGGCTGCGTCACCGAAGGACGCCTGGCGATGAGCCTGGGAACGTCAGGAACGCTGTTCGCCTATTCCAGCGCGCCGGTGATCGACGCGGACGGCGCCTGGGCCGCGTTCTGCTCTTCCACGGGAGGATGGCTGCCGCTGATCTGCACCATGAACTGCACCGTGGCGACCGAACAGGTGGCCCGTGCCTTCGGCTTCAGCACTCGCGACGGCGATGCGCACCTGCGCGCGACGCCACCGGGAGCAGGCGGGCTGGTGATGCTGCCCTTCCTCAATGGCGAGCGTACGCCGGACCTGCCGCTCGGCAAGGGTGTGCTGGCCGGCCTGGACACCGCCAATTTCACCCCGGCGCATGTGTACCGCGCCGCCATTGAAGGCGCGACCTACAGCCTGAAGTACGGCTACGACGCCTTCGTCCGCGCGGGCATGCAGTTTGATCGCATCGTGCTCACCGGCGGTGGCAGCAACAGCGCTGCCTGGCGTCAACTGGTGGCCGATGTGTTCGGCCTGCCCGTGGAGGTCCCGGTGCAGGCCGAAGGCGCGGCGTTTGGAGCGGCGCTACAGGCGCTGTGGTCGCTCGCCCGATCGCAGGGCAACGCCACTTCGATCAGCGACATCACCGCACGGCACGTCACCGTCGATCCCACGCTCTCCGCGCGCCCGGATCCGGACCGCAGCGATGCCTATGCACGGGCCTACGCACGCTTCCTCAGTCATCTTGATGCCATCACGCCGCTGCAGCGCGGCTGATGGCTCCTCCACGACACCCCGTACAACGACAGGAGCACGCACCATGAGCACGCAGCCCTTCATCGGCGCCAAGGAATACTTCCCCGGCATCGGCCGCATTCCGTTCGAGGGCAAGGGTTCGGACAATCCGCTTGCCTTCAAGGTCTACGATGCCAACCGGGTCATCGGTGGCAAGACCATGCAGGAGCATCTGCGTTTCGCCGTGTGTTACTGGCACACCTTCTGCAATGCCGGGCACGATCCGTTCGGCCCGGGTACCCGGCAGTTCCCGTGGGAGGCGGGCTCGCCGCTGGCCACGGCTGAAGCGAAAGTGGACGCGGCGTTCGAGTTCTTCACCAAGCTGGGCGTGCCGTACTGGTGCTTCCACGACATCGACCTGGCGCCGGATGCCGATGATATCGGCCAGTACCAGAAGAACCTCACTCACATGGTGGGCCTGGCCAAAGCGCGCCAGGAGGCCACCGGCGTCAAGCTGCTGTGGGGCACGGCCAACCTGTTCTCGCACCCGCGCTACATGAACGGCGCATCGACCAATCCCGATTTCGCCGTGGTGGCCCGCGCTGCGGTGCAGGTCAAGGCCGCCCTGGAGGCCACGGTCGAACTCGGTGGCGAGCACTACGTGTTCTGGGGCGGGCGCGAGGGCTATGCGTCGCTGGCCAATACGCAGATGAAGCGCGAGATCGAGCACTTCGCACGCTTCCTGACCATGGCCCGCGACTATGGCCGCAGCATCGGCCTGAAGGGCAACTTCCTGATCGAGCCCAAGCCGATGGAGCCGATGAAGCACCAGTACGACTTCGACAGTGCCACGGTGGTGGGCTTCCTGAAGGAACACGGGCTGGACAAGGACTTCAAGCTCAACATCGAGGCCAACCACGCCACGTTGTCCGGCCATACCTTCGAGCACGACCTGCAGGTCGCGTCCGATCATGGCCTGCTCGGCAGCATCGATGCCAACCGCGGCAACGCGCAGAACGGCTGGGACACCGACCAGTTCCCCAGCGATCTGTACGACACCGTGGGCGCGATGCTGGTCGTGCTGCGCCAGGGCGGGCTGGAGGGCGGGTTGAACTTCGATGCGAAGGTGCGCCGTGAGTCGACCGACCTGGAGGATCTGTTCATTGCCCACATTGGTGGCATGGACGCGTTCGCACGCGGCCTGGAGGTTGCCCATGCACTGCTGACCGAGTCTCCTTGGGAGCAATGGCGCAAGGAGCGCTACGCAAGTTTCGACAGTGGCGCCGGCCAGCAGTTCGAGCGCGGCACGCTCAGCCTGCCGGACCTGGCGGCACTGGCCTCCCGGCTCGGCGAACCGCGCCAGGCCAGCGGCAAGCAGGAGCGTTACGAAAACCTGCTCAACCAATACCTGCTGCGCTGAACGCGGCAACGGCGCACTCAAGGGGACGGGGATGAACCAGGCAGCAGGCAGCGGTGAGAACACGCGGCTGATCGTACTGATCAGCGTGGTGGCGACGATTGGCGGTTTTCTGTTCGGCTTCGACAGCGGCGTGATCAACGGTACCCAGGATGGCCTGCACCAGGCGTTCCGGTCCGGTGAGTGGATGCAGGGGTTCGAGATCGCGTCGATGCTGCTGGGCTGTGCGGTGGGCGCGTTCAGTGCAGGCCGGCTGGCCGACCGCCTGGGCCGTCGCAACGTGCTGATCCTGTCGGCAGTGATGTTCCTGCTGTCGGCACTCGGTGCCGGGGCGGCGGTGTCGTCGGGCTGGTTCATTGCCGCGCGGGTGGTCGGTGGATTCGCGGTCGGCGCGGCCAGCGTGATCTCGCCGGCCTACATTGCCGAGGTCGCTCCGGCCCGCTATCGCGGCCGCCTGGCTACCGTGCAGCAGATCGCGATCATCACCGGCCTCACCGCTGCCTTCCTGTCCAACTACCTGCTGGCGGCCGCAGCGGGCGCGTCGACCGAACCGCTGTGGGGCGGGCAGGCCGCCTGGCGCTGGATGTTCTGGATGCAGGCCGCGCCATCGCTGCTGTTCCTGCTGCTGTTGCTGACCATTCCTGAGAGCCCCCGCTACCTGGTGGTGAAGCGGCGCAAGGACGACGCGCTGCGCGTGCTCACCCGGCTGCTCGGCGGCGACAAGGCCCGCGCCACGCTCGAGGAGATCGATGCCTCGCTGTCCAACGACCACCATCGCCCGCGACTGTCCGACCTGAAGAGCAGGGGGACCGGGCGGATCCGCCCGATTGTCTGGGTCGGCGTCGGGCTGGCCTGCTTCCAGCAGCTGGTCGGCATCAACGTGGTGTTCTATTACGGCGCCGTGTTGTGGCAGGCGGTCGGCTTTTCCGAAAACGACGCGCTGCTGATCAATGTATTGTCCGGTGCGCTGAGCATCGGTGCCTGCGTGGTCACCGTACTGCTGATTGACCGGATCGGCCGCAAGCCCCTGCTGTGGTTCGGCTCGGCCGGGATGTCGCTGTCACTGGCACTGGTGGTGGTGGCCTTTGCCAGTGGTTCGCTGGCCGACGGGCATCTGCAGCTGCCCGGCCGCATGGGCACGCTGGCGCTGGTGGCGGCCAACGCCTACGTCGTGTTCTTCAATCTGTCCTGGGGGCCGGTGATGTGGGTGATGCTGGGCGAGATGTTCCCGAACCAGATCCGCGGTTCGGCATTGGCGGTCGCCGGTGCAGCGCAATGGACCTCCAACTTCGTGGTCACGGTAACGTTCCCGATGCTGCTGGCCGCGGCAGGGCTGGCGGCGACCTACGGCATCTACCTGGTCGCTGCCACGATCTCGGTGATTTTCGTCGTCCGGCATGTGCACGAGACCAAGGGCAAGGAACTGGAGCAGATGGAAGGATGAGCGCCATGACATCGCAGACCTTCGTAAACCGCAGCGGTGCGCTGGTCGCCGCACTGATGCTGGGGTTGCTTGGCTGCCGCGGCCAGGACCGGGCTGCCGCCGCCGCAGCTACCGACAAGGATCCCTGGCCGAAGGTCACCTGGCCGCTGGCCGCAGATCCGGCACTGGAGAAGCGCATCACCGACCTGATGGCCGGCATGACGGTGGAGGAAAAGGTCGGCCAGCTGGTGCAGGGCGACATCGCCAGCGTCACCCCCGATGACGTGCGCCGCTACCGGCTCGGCTCGATCCTGGCCGGAGGCAACTCCGATCCCGGCGGCCGCTATGACGCCTCGCCGGCCGAATGGTTGGCGCTGGCCGACGCTTTCTACGACGCCTCCATGGATACCTCCAAAGGCGGCAAGGCCATCCCTCTGCTGTTCGGCATTGATGCCGTGCACGGGCAGAGCAACATCATTGGTGCCACGTTGTTCCCGCACAACATCGGGCTGGGCGCCACGCGCAATCCGGAGCTGCTGCGGCAGATCGGTGGCATCACCGCGCTGGAGACCCGCGTCACCGGCATGGAGTGGACGTTCGCGCCGACCGTTGCGGTACCCCAGGATGATCGCTGGGGACGCACCTACGAAGGCTACTCCGAATCGCCGGAGGTGGTGGCCAGCTATGCCGCCGCCATGGTGGAGGGATTGCAGGGCAGGGTGGGAACCCCGGAGTTCCTCGATGGCCGCCATGTGATCGCCTCGGCGAAGCATTTCCTCGGCGACGGTGGCACCACTGACGGCAAGGACCAGGGCGACACCCGCATCAGCGAGTCAGATCTGGTGCGCATCCACGCCGCCGGATATCCGCCGGCAATCGCCGCCGGCGCGCAGACCGCGATGGCGTCGTTCAACAGCGTCAACGGTGAAAAGATGCATGGGCACCGGCACTACCTTACCGATGTACTCAAGGGCCGCATGAACTTCGGTGGCTTCGTGGTGGGTGACTGGAATGGTCATGGACAGGTCAAGGGCTGCACCACCACAGACTGCCCCGCGACCATCATCGCGGGCCTGGACATGGCGATGGCCTCGGACAGCTGGAAGGGTTTCTACGAGACGACGCTGGCTGCGGTGAAGGATGGGCGGATCACGCCGCAACGCCTGGACGATGCGGTGCGCAGGATCCTGCGGGTCAAGTTCCGCCTTGGGCTGTTCGAGGCCGGCAGGCCATCCACACGGGCCGTTGGTGGGCAGTTCGCACTGATCGGCGCGCCAGCACATCGCGCGGTCGCCCGGCAGGCCGTGCGCGAATCGCTGGTCCTGTTGAAAAACCAGAACGGCGTCCTGCCGCTGTCGCCGAAGCAGCGGATCCTCGTGGCCGGCGACGGTGCCAACGATGTCGGCAAGCAGGCGGGCGGCTGGACGCTCAACTGGCAGGGCACCGGCACCAGCCGCAGGGACTTCCCCAACGCGGACACGATCTACGAGGGCATCGCGCGCCAGGCCAGGGCGGCCGGTGGTGAAGCCGTGCTTGCCGTCGACGGTCGCTATGCAGTGAAGCCCGATGTGGCGGTGGTGGTGTTTGGCGAGGACCCCTATGCCGAGTTCCAGGGAGACCGGCCGACGCTGGCCTACAAGCCCGGCAACGAAACGGACCTGGCGCTGCTCAAGCGGCTCAAGGCCGAAGGCATACCGGTTGTTGCGGTTTTCCTGAGCGGACGGCCGCTCTGGGTGAACCGGGAAATCAATGCCGCCGATGCCTTCGTGGCTGCATGGCTGCCGGGCTCGGAAGGCGCCGGCATTGCCGATGTACTGCTGCGCGGAAGCGATGGCCGCGTGCAGCACGATTTCAAGGGCAAGCTCAGTTTCAGCTGGCCGCGCACCGCCACCCAGTACGCCAACAACGTCGGCCAGAAGGACTACGATCCGTTGTTTGCGTTTGGCTTCGGCCTGACCTACGCCGACAACGGCGACCTGGCCGCGCTGCCGGAGGCATCGGGCGTGACCGGCAGCGAGGGCGCGACCGGCGTGTTCTTCGCCCGCGGTGATGCAGGCCCCGGCATGGCGCTGCGCCTTGAGCAGGCCGCAGGCCAGGGCCTGACCGTGACCCGCGTGCCGGATGCATTGCCCGATGATCGGCTGAAGATCACCGGCGTGGATCATCTGGCGCAGGAGGATGGGCGACGCCTGGCCTGGTCGGGCAAGGGCGAGGCCGTCGCTGCACTGCAGTCGCACACGGCGCTGGATCTGCAGCGCGAATCCAACGGCGACCTGATGCTGCTGACCACGCTGCGGGTCGACGCTGCGCCGCAGGGTGAGGCGTGGCTGTCGGTCGGTTGCGGCGCGGGCTGCTCGGCACGCTTCGCCATCGGGGCCTCGCTGGCGGCGCTTCCACAAGGCCAGTGGAAGCGTGTTGGCGTGCCACTGAAGTGCCTGGCCAAAGCGGGCGCCAAGCTGGACGCGATCGACCGGCCGTGGTCGGTGGTGACGGCCGATGCGATGACGATCTCCGTGTCACGCGTCGCGCTGGGCGCACTGAACGAAGCCGAGGTCACCCTCGGATGCGGTACATGATGCCTGCGCTACCGCTACCGGGGCGGCGCGGCTACCGAACCGCGTGCGATCAGCCGATGCGGCATCACATGATCGCGCAGCACCGTTGCATCCCCCGCCGGACGGCGGATGGTGCGCAGCAGGATGTCGACGGCCGCGTTGGCCATCGAGGCGATGGGCTGGTGGATCGTGGTCAGTTCCGGCCATACGGTGGTGGCGGCCGAGGTGTCATCGAAACCCACGACCGACAGGTCGCGCGGCACTTCCAGCCCGCGCCGATGCGCCACGGAGATGGCGGCGGCGCCCATGTCGTCGTTGCTGGCGAAAATCGCGGTCGGTGGCCGGCGCTGGGACAACAGCTTTTCGGCAGCAGCCAGGCCGGACCGGTAGGTGTAGTCACCGTGCTGGACCAGGCCGGGGTCCACCGCCAGCCCGGCCTCGCGCAGGGCGGTGACGAAGCCGTCGTAGCGGAGCGCACTTGCGCTCAGGTCATCGCGCCCTCGGATGAAGCCGATGCGGGTGTGTCCCTGCCGGAGCAGGTGCTCGGTCATTTCCCTGCCCGCACTGAAATCGTCGATGCGGACGCAGGACAGGGCCTCGCTCAGGCGACCCGATGCGATGGCCACCACTGGAATGCCAGCCTTGACCAGTTCGCTTACGGCGGCCTGCGATTCGCAGAGCGGCGGCGGCAGGATCACCCCGTCGACGCGTCCGGCGAGCGCGCGCGCCGCCCTGCGTTCGGAGTCGGCATCCAGGTTGTCCCAGTAGTCGATGACCAGCTGGATGGCGGAACTGGAGGCGACGCGCAGCAGGCCCACCAGCAGTTCGCGCAGGTAGGCGCCGCTGGGGTTGGTGTAGATCAGCGCAATGCGCGTGTGCTGTGCGGCGGCCAGCGAACTGGCGGCAAGATTGGGCGTATAGCCCAGCTCACGCACGGCGCGCAGCACGCGCTCGCGGGTGACGTCGCGCACCTTGCCCTGGTTGATCACCCGCGACACGGTCATCGGCGAAACGCCGGCAAGGGCCGCAACCTCGTCGATCGTCACGCCTGCGGTTCTGCGGCGAACCGATTTCTTCGGCTTGTCCAATGCACGATCCCTTTGTTCTTGGTGGCGCTGCCGCGCGGGTGCGAAGGACGATGATGCGCTGCCCCGGGCCCGGACGTAGTCTACAAAGGCGCATGTTAACGCCGTTGTTGCGTGCTGTCGGCACGCGCCTGTGCGCCGTGCTCGCACTGCTGGCCTGTGCTGGCGGTGCACGGGCGGAGGATGGCTACAGGCTGTGGATGCGCTACCAGCCGGTTGCCGCAACGGTCGCTGCCGATTACCGGCGGCAATTGGCCGAAGTGGTGGCCCCGGATTGCACGCCGATGCAGCGCGCTACCCGCGACGAGCTTGCGCGCAGCCTCCCTGGATTGCTGGGAACGGCGCCGCCAATGCGAACGGCAATCAGTACTGACCATGCCCTGATGCTGGGTACGCCGCAGTCTTCGGCGCTGGTCGCCGCGTTCGGTAACGAGGTTGCCACGCTGGGCGACGAGGGCTTCCTGATCCGGCAGGTCCGGACCGAGGGGCGCGATGTGCTGCTGGTGGCGGCACGCCGGGACGTCGGCGTGCTGTATGGCACGTTCCACCTGCTGCGCCTGTTGCAGCGTGGCATGCCGCTGCAGGGGCTGGACGTGCGGGAGTCGCCGCGGGTCGCACTGCGTGTGCTCGACCATTGGGATAACCTGGATCGTTACGTCGAGCGTGGCTATGCAGGCAGCTCCCTCTGGGACTGGCAGACGTTGCCGCAGTGGCGTGACCCGCGCTACACCGACTACGCCCGTGCCAACGCCTCGCTCGGCATCAACGGCACCGTCCTCAACAACGTCAATGCCAGTGCGATGAGCCTGTCGCCGGCCTATCTGGCCAAGGCCGCCGCGCTGGCCGACCTGTTCCGCCCCTATGGCATCCGGGTCTACCTGAGCGCACGCTTCAGTGCGCCCATCGAGCTCGGCGGCCTGGCGACGGCTGACCCCCTCGATCCGGCTGTGCGGCGCTGGTGGCACGACAAGGTCGATGAGATCCATGCGCGCATTCCGGATTTTGGCGGCTTCCTGGTCAAGGCGAACTCGGAGGGGCAACCCGGCCCGCAGGATTACGGTCGCTCCCATGCCGACGGCGCCAATCTGCTGGCCGACGCGTTGGCGCCCTACAACGGTGTGGTGATGTGGCGGGCCTTCGTGTATTCGCACGAGGTTCCCGAAGATCGCGCCAAGCAGGCGTACAGCGAGTTTGTCGGGCTGGACGGTGCCTTCCGCCCCAACGTGATCGTGCAGGTGAAGAACGGCCCCATCGACTTCCAGCCGCGCGAGCCGTTCCATCCGCTGTTCGGCGCGATGCCACGCACGCCGCTGATGATGGAACTGCAGATCACCAAGGAATACCTGGGTTTTGCGACGCACCTGGTCTACCTGGGAGCGCTCTACGAGGAAGTGCTGCAGGCCGACACCCATGCCCGTGGCGAAGGCTCCACGGTTGCCCGCGTGATCGATGGCTCGCTGGAGGGCCACGCACTGACCGGTATCGCCGGCGTCGCCAACATCGGCGTGGACCGCACCTGGAGTGGCTCGCACTTCGACCAGGCCAACTGGTACGCCTTCGGCCGGCTGGCCTGGAACCCGCAGCAATCCGCGCGCACGATTGCCGAAGACTGGGCAGCGCTGACCTTCTCGCCCGACCCGCAGGTGACCGGCCCGATCGTGCGGATGATGATGGACTCGCGCGAGGCGGCAGTGGATTACATGACGCCGCTGGGCCTGCACCACCTGATGGCACGCGGCCATCACTACGGCCCCGGCCCCTGGGTGGACGGAGGCCCACGTGCGGACTGGACGTCGGTGTACTACCACCGCGCAGACAGCCAGGGCATCGGTTTTGACCGCAGCGCCGGCGGAAGCAACGCCGTGGGCCAGTACGCCCCGCAGGTCGCCGAGGTCTATGGCGACCCCGAGCGGGTGCCCGAGTCGCTGCTGCTGTGGTTCCATCATGTGCCGTGGGATCACCGCATGCGCTCGGGCAGGACGCTCTGGGATGAGCTGGTCGGGCGCTATTCGCGGGGTGTGCGCCAGGTGCGGTCGATGCAGGACACCTGGGCCGGCCTGAGCGACCGGATCGATCCGCAGCGGCATCGGCACGTTGCTGCGTTCCTGCAGATCCAGCACGACGAAGCGCAATGGTGGCGTGACGCCAGCGTGGCGTACTTCCAGTCACGCAGCGGACGGCCGCTGCCCGCCGGCGAACGGCCACCGCCGCAGCCATTGTCGTACTACCAGGCGTTGCAGTTTCCGTTCGCACCGGGGGATGGCCGATGAGCAGGTTCGGAGCGGTCGGGTGTGTGCTGTTGATGATGGCTGCGGCAGTAGTGGCGATGCCGGTCGCGGCGCGGGAGACGACAGGACTGCTGCATCCGCTGTTCAGGGATCACGCCGTCCTGCAGCGTGACCGGCCCATTGCGGTCTGGGGGCACGCAAGGCCTGGGCAGCCGGTTTCCGTGACGTTTGCGGGGCAGGCGGTGAGCAGCCGGGCGGACGCCGCAGGCCGCTGGCAGGCGATGCTGTACCCGGTTGCCGCTGGCGGTCCCTACACGCTGGAGGTAAACGACGGAACGCGCCGGCAGACGGCGCGCGACGTGCTGGTCGGCGACGTGTGGCTGTGCTCGGGCCAGTCGAACATGGAGCTGCCGGTGTGGCGCTCGCTCAACGCTGCCAGCGAGATCGCCTCGGCCACGATGCCACGGATCCGGCTGTTCACCGTGCCGCAGCACGCCGCCGTGCAGGCACAGGAGACCTTCAGCGACAGCACTGCCTGGACATCGGCAACGCCTGATGCGGTGCGCGATTTCTCCGCCACCTGCTTCTACTTCGCGCGCGAACTGCAGCGCACGGTCGACGTGCCGATGGGGCTGATCGAGGCGGCGTGGGGTGGCTCGCGGATCGAGGCCTGGACCAGCGTTGGTGCACTGCGCGGGCAGGGCGGCCTGGATGAGGCCCTCGATATCCTCGCGCGGTCTGCGCGTGATCCGCTGGAGGCACGCGCGGCCTGGGGCCGCTACTGGCAGCACTGGTGGGCCACACGCGAGGGCACGCTGCCTGGCGACGCCCCATGGCGGGCGGATGCCGATGACCGCGGATGGTCGCGCGCACCGGCCACACTGGGCGCATGGGAGCGGTGGAGCGAGCCCGCACTTTCCGACTACAACGGCATGGTCTGGTATCGCACGCAGGTGATGCTGAGCGCTGAACAGGCCGCACGCGGCGCGACCCTGGAGCTGGCATCGGCCGACGAGGTGGACGTGACCTGGGTGAACGGGGTCGCCGTCGGCAGCCAGTACGGCGCCGGCGAGAGGCGCTACCCGTTGCCACATGGCCTGCTGAAGGCAGGATCCAACAGCATTGCGGTCAACGTGCTGGACACCTACGGGGAAGGCGGCCTGGCCGGTCCTTCAACGGCACACGGCCTGCAGTTCGATTCCGGCGAGCGGGTGCCACTGCAGGGACCATGGATGTATCGGGTTGCGCCGGGCCAACAGGCGCCGCCGTTTGCCCCTTGGCAGGCGGCCACCGGGCTGTCGACGCTGTACAACGGAATGATCGCACCGCTCGGCGATTTCGGGCTGCGCGGCATGCTGTGGTACCAGGGTGAATCGAACACCGGTGATGGCGCGGCATACGCGGCGCGGTTGCGTGCGCTGCGCGACGATTGGCGGCGTCAGTTCGGTGCACGCACGCCACTGCTGCTCGTGCAGCTGGCCAACTATGGCCAGCCGCCGGTTGCGCCTGCCGACAGCGGTTGGGCGCAGGTGCGCGAGGCGCAGCGGCGCGTCGCCGCCGAGGATGCGCGGAGCGGACTCGCCATTGCCATCGACATCGGCGATGCCTACGACATCCACCCGCCGAACAAGCAGGAGCTCGGGCGCCGCCTGGCGCGCGTGGCCCGCCACGTGGTGTACGGCGAGCAGGATCTGGCACCGTCAGGTCCGCGGGCGGTCACGGCCGTGCGGACGCCCGCGGGCGTGTCCATCGCGTTCGAGGATGTCGAAGGCGCGCTCACCGCAACCGGTGCGCTGCGACCGATTGGCTTTGAACTGTGCGAGACCAGGGGTGATACCGGCCACTGCGACTACGGCGACGCCGAACTGGATGGGCGCCGGATCCTGCTGCGCGGCCCACGGTCGACGCACGCAACGCACGTCCGCTACTGCTGGGCCGATGGCCCGGTGTGCACGCTGCGCGATCGCAGCGGGGCACCGGCCGGCCCGTTCGAACTTCCCATTGCCGAAGCCGAGGCCCGACGATGATGACGCTGTCCACGAAGTTCCCTCTGGCCCCCGACAGGGCCGGCCTGAGGTCGATGGCGCGCCGCCTGCTGGGGGCGTTGTGCCTGCTGTCGGCCGCAGCCGCCCGGTCCAGCGCGCCGCCGGACGCTCCGCCGGTGTACTTCGACTGGTTCGAGTACCGCGGCGATGACCAGGCGTTTGAAGTGCCGCTGCCGACCGGCCACTACCGCAATCCCGTCCTGGCCGGCTTCCATGCCGATCCCAGCATCGTGCGCGCGAACGGCCGGTTCTATCTGGTCAATTCCAGCTTCACCTACTTCCCGGGCATTCCGGTGTTTGAAAGTGCCGACCTGGTGCACTGGAAGCAGATCGGCAATGTGATTGACCGCCCCACGCAGCTGGATTTCGACGGACTGAGCGTCTCGCGCGGCATCTTCGCGCCCACCATCGAATACCATGACGGCACCTTCTACGTCGTCACCACCGCTACCGACAGCGGTGGCAACTTCATCGCCACCGCGCGCGACCCGGCCGGGCCGTGGTCCGATCCGCACTGGCTGCCCGGCATCGATGGCATCGATCCATCACTGTTTTTTGACGACGACGGCAAGGTGTACCTGATCAACAACGATGCACCGCCCGGTCCGCCGCGCTATGACGGGCACCGCGCCATCTGGATGCAGCAGATCGATCTGGCGGCGTTCAAGCCGGTCGGGCCCCGCCGGGTACTGGTTGATGGAGGCGTGGAGCCGGCGAAGAATCCGATCTGGATCGAGGGACCGCACATCTACAAGCGGGAGGGCTGGTATTACCTGTCCGACGCTGAAGGAGGCACCGGGCCGCAGCACTCGCAGGTGGTGCTGCGCAGCCGCGCGGTGTGGGGGCCCTACGTTCCCTATGCGGGCAATCCGATCCTGACCCAGCGCGAACTGCCGGACGACCGTCCGCTTCCGATCACCAATGCCGGCCACGCCGACCTGGTCGAAGGCCCGGATGGCTCGTGGTGGGCGGTGTTCCTGGCCAGCCGCAACTATCAGAAGCGCCACTACAACACTGGGCGCGAGACCTACCTGTTGCCGGTGCGCTGGCAGGATGGCTGGCCGCAGATCCTGCCGACCGATCAGGCCATTCCCTACGTGGCCAAGGCGCCGTCATGGATGCAGGGCGAGGCATCCCAGGCCCCGTCGACCGGCAATTTCGTAGCGCGAGACAATTTCGATGGCCCGACGCTCGATCGCCAGTGGCTGCGCGTGCGCGTGCCCAGGCATGCCTGGGCAGACCTGCACAAGCGCCCCGGCAATCTGGCCGTGCACCCGCTCGCCGAGGATCTGGACACGCTGCGCAATCCGGCGTTTCTCGGCCGGCGCCAGCAGCATCTGCGCTTCGAGGCGAGCACCGCGATGACCCCGCCAGCTTCCGGAGTCGCCGCCGGTCTGGCGGCGTTCCAGAGCGAGGCGTACTGGTACTTCCTTGGCGTTCGGGACCTTGGCGGGGGGCGCCTCTCGCTCTTCCTCGAAGCGCGCGACGGTGGCCGCAGCACGCGGACGCTGGCCAGCCGTGAAGTACCGGTGCCTGCAGCACTGCGCCTGAAGATTGCCGGCAACGAGGGCGACTATGCGTTCTCGTTCGACACTGGCGATGGGCAGGGCTGGCAACTGCTCGCAGGCGAGGTGGACGGCACCGTCCTGAGTACGGACCGGGCAGGCGGCTTCGTGGGCGCACTGCTGGGTCCTTTCGCGCGCGACGAGCGCAACGGGAGAAGCAAATGAGGCTGTCGATTTCGTCCAAGGCCCGCCGCCGTACCTGGCGCGGTGGGATCGCCCTGTTCGTACTGACCTGTGTGGCGGCCGCCGCGTCCGCGGCTGCGCCGCGGCCCTGGCTGGACGTTTCGGCCAGCTTCGAGCAACGGGCCGCGGCACTCGTCGCGCAGATGACGCTGGAAGAGAAGGCCGCGCAGATGCAGAACGCCGCGCCGGCGATCGAACGGCTGGGGGTACCCACCTACGACTGGTGGAACGAGGGACTGCACGGCGTCGCACGGGCAGGGCAGGCCACGGTGTTTCCGCAGGCAATCGGCCTGGCCGCGACCTTCGATGTACCGTTGATGGGGCAGGTGGCCACGACCATCAGCGACGAGGCCCGCGCAAAGCACCACCAGTTCCTCCGGGAAGGCGCGCATGGCCGTTACCAGGGCCTGACCTTCTGGTCGCCGAACGTCAACATCTTCCGCGACCCGCGCTGGGGCCGCGGGCAGGAAACCTACGGCGAGGATCCCTACCTCACCGCGCGCATGGGCGTGGCCTTCGTACGTGGCCTGCAGGGCGACGACCCCGTCTACCGCAAGCTGGACGCCACCGCCAAGCATCTGGCCGTGCACAGCGGACCGGAGGCCGACCGCCATCACTTCGATGCACGGCCCAGCCGGCGCGACCTGTATGACACCTACATGCCGGCGTTCGAAGCGCTGGTGAAGGAAGGCGAAGTGGATGCGGTCATGGGCGCCTACAACCGCGTGTACGGCGAGTCCGCCAGTGCCAGCCGTTTCCTGCTGCACGATGTGCTTCGACGCGACTGGGGTTTCAAGGGCTACGTGGTCTCGGACTGCTGGGCCATCGTCGATATCTGGAAGCACCACCGTATCGTCACCACGCGCGAAGCCGCTGCGGCGCTGGCGGTGAGGAACGGCACCGAGCTGGAATGCGGCCAGGAGTACGCAACGCTGCCTGCCGCAGTGCGCCAAGGGCTGATCAGCGAGGCGGAGATCGACGATGCGGTGACCCGCCTGTTCACCGCACGGATGCGCCTGGGCATGTTCGATCCGCCGGAGCGGGTGCGCTGGGCGCGCATTCCGGCCTCGGTGAACCAGGCGCCGGCCCATGATGCGCTGGCCCTCGAGGCCGCGCAGGCATCGCTCGTGCTGCTGAAGAACGACGGCATCCTTCCACTGTCGCGCGACATCAAGCGCATTGCCGTGGTCGGACCCACTGCCGACGACACCATGGCACTGCTCGGCAACTACTTCGGCACACCGGCGGCGCCGGTGACTATCCTGCAGGGCATACGCGAAGCGGCCAAGGGCGTTGAAGTGCGTTATGCCCGCGGCGTCGACCTGGTGGAGGGCCGCGACGATCCCGGCGCCACACCGCTGATCGAGCCGACCTACCTGCGGCCCTCGGCGGAGTCGCCCGAGCGCGGCCTGCGCGGTGAGTACTTCCGCACGCCCGACCTGTCCGGCACTCCGGCCCTGGTGCGTACCGACGCGCAGATCGGCTTCCGCTGGGACCGCGGCTCGCCGACCGACAACCTGCTGGCACGCGGCGAAGCGGCACCGGGGCAGGGCATACCCAACGACCGCTTCAGCATCCGCTGGAGCGGCCAGCTGCTGCCCCCCGTGTCCGGTCGCTACCGGCTGGAGGTGGCCGGCGATGATGGCTACCGCCTGTATCTGGACGGCAAGCGCGTGATCGATCACTGGGTGAACACGGATCGCCTGCATGCCGAGGGTGTCGAACTCGACCTGCAGGCCGGGCGTGCTTATGACCTGAAGCTGGAGTACTACGACGACCAGCGCGATGCCGGCGTGAGCCTGGGCTGGCGCATGCCCGGCGCCAAGGCACCGTTCGATGAAGCGCTCGATGCCGCACGCGATGCCGATGTGGTGGTGTTCGTTGGTGGACTCACCGGCGATGTCGAAGGCGAAGAGATGACGGTCAACTACCCGGGCTTTGCCGGTGGCGACCGTACCGACCTGCGGCTGCCCGCGCCGCAGCGCACCCTGCTGGAGGCCCTGCACGGCACCGGCAAGCCGATGGTGATGGTGCTTACCGGTGGCTCGGCCATCGCCGTGGACTGGGCGCAGGCGCATCTGCCGGCGATCCTGATGAGCTGGTACCCCGGGCAACGCGGCGGCACCGCGGTCGGCCAGGCGCTGTTTGGCGACGTCAATCCCGCCGGCCGTTTGCCGGTCACGTTCTACAAGGCCGGCGAAGCGATGCCGGCATTCGACGACTACGCCATGGAGGGCCGCACCTATCGCTACTTCCGCGGCACGCCGCTGTATCCGTTCGGTCACGGTCTGTCGTATACGCGGTTCGACTATGGAACGCTTCGCCTCGATGCAGACAGTGTCCGTGCCGATGGCCGCCTGGGCGTGGCGCTGGATGTGACCAACGCGGGCACCCGCAGCGGTGACGAAGTGGTGCAGCTGTACGTGCGGCGCGAGCACGCTGGCAGCGGCGACGCCGTGCAGGAACTGCGTGGCTTCCAGCGCGTCCAGCTGGCCCCGGGCGAACGCCGCACGGTGACGTTCACCCTGGAGGCGGCGCAGGCCCTGCGCCACTATGACGAAGCGCGCGCGGCGTACGCGGTGCAGCCCGGTGCCTATGAGGTCAGGGTGGGGGCGTCCAGCGCCGATATACGTGCGCAGGGCAGGTTCACCGTGGTGCCCGCGCATGACTGATCATCCCCGCCGGCATCGATTCCGCTTCGACCAGATTCCTTTTCAAGGACGTCCGCTGCATGGCAAGCACTGAACACGCGCTATCGGTCCGCGAGAAGCTCGGCTACAGCCTGGGCGATCTCGCCGCCAACCTGATCTTCCAGACCCTGATCACCTACCTGGCGTTCTTCTACACCGACGTCTACCGCCTGCCAGCTGCCACCGCGGCCACGATCATCTTCGTGGTGGGCCTGCTGGGTGCGTTCGTGTTCACGCCGTTGATCGGCATCGCGGCGGACCGCACATCCACACGCTGGGGCCGCTTCCGCCCATGGATCCTGTGGACAGCCATTCCGTTCGGCGTGCTGTCGCTGCTGGCGTTCAGCACCCCGGACCTGGGCGAGCGCGGAAAAGTGATCTATGCACTGGCCACCTACGCGCTGCTGGTCTGCGTCTACGCCGCGAACAACCTGCCGTACTCGGCGCTGAGCGGCGTGCTGACCGGCAGCATGGCCCAGCGCAACAGCCTCTCGGCCTGCCGCTTCGTGGCTGTGATGGTCGCGCAGTTCATCATCCAGGTGCTGCTGATGCCGCTGGTGCTGATCCTGGGCGATGGCGACCGGGTGCGCGGCTTCGAGCAGGTCATGACCGCATTCGCCATCATCGGCACGGTGTTCTTCCTGATCACGTTCGCCACCACCCGCGAGCGCATCGTGCCGACGCGCGAGCAGACCGGGGGCGTACTGCAGGACCTGTCGGACCTGCTGCACAACCGCCCGTGGCAGGTGATGCTGGCCCTGACCGTGCTGGTATTCATCAACCTGGCGCTGAAGGGCGGCACCTACATCTATTACTTCCAGTACTACATGAGTGAAGCCGCGCTGGCCGGCTTCCTGGACGGCTCAGGCTTCAACGGCCTGATCAGCGCCTTGAATGCTGCCCTGGCCAGCGCCGGCTTCGCGGCGTTCACCTGGCCGAAGGACGCGGCCACCTCGGCGTTCAGCCTGTTCAACGCGTGCGGCATCCTCTGCATGATCCTGGGCATCGGCGCATCACGACGGCTGGCGGATCGCTTCGGCAAGCGCGACGTCTTCGGTGGCGCCCTGTTTGTCTCGACCCTGTTCCTGCTTGCCTTCTACCTGTTTCCACCCACGGGCGTGGCGGTGGCCTTCGCTGCCTTCATGCTGCATGGCTTCTGCTATGGCATCACCATCCCGTTGCTGTGGGCGATGATCGCCGACGTCGCGGACTACTCGGAGTGGAAGAACCATCGGCGGGCGACCGCGATCATCTTCTCGGCGATGTTGTGCGGGCTGAAGATCGGCCTCAGCGTCGGAGGCGCGCTGGTCGCGGCCATCCTTGCGCACTACGGCTACCAGGCAGGACTGGCGCAGCAGCCTGAGGGCGTGGTGCAGGGCATCCGCTTGACCGTAAGCGTCTACTGCTCCCTTCCTTTCCTGCTCGCCGTGGCGCTGCTGTTCTTCTACAGGATCGACAAGCGCACCGAGACCCGCATCGAGCAGGACCTCCACCTGCGTCGCCGTTCCGCCGACGCTTCCGCGTAAGGCCAAGATGACAACCATGATCGACCTCCACGCCGGCGAAGACGGCCAGGCCAGCGAAGCCCGTCTTGCGCAGCTCACCGCACACGCCATTTCGCAACCGCTGGTGACCCACATCTACACCGCCGACCCTTCGGCGCACGTGTTCGAGGGGCGCCTGTACATCTATCCGTCGCACGACATCGACGGTGGCCAGCCGTTCGACGACGAAGGTGGCCACTTCGGCATGCAGGATTATCATGTGCTGAAGATGGATACGCCCGACAGCACGGCCGTGGATTGCGGCATGGCGCTGCACGTCCGCGACGTGCCCTGGGCGCGGAAACAGATGTGGGCCCCCGATGCCGCCTGCCGCGATGGCCGCTACTACCTGTACTTCCCGGCCAAGGACGCCGAGGGCCGGTTCCGCATCGGCGCGGCGATCGGCACGCGGCCGGAGGGCCCGTTCGTGCCCCAGCCGGAGCCGATCAAGGGCGCGTACTCGATCGACCCTGCCGTGTTCGAAGACGAGGATGGCAGCCACTACCTGTACTTCGGCGGCGTCTGGGGCGGGCAGCTGCAGAAGTATCGTGACAACCAGTACAGCGAGGCCCACGAGGAACCCGAGGGCAGCGCGCCGGCGCTGGGGCCGCGCGTGGGCCGCCTGGACGCCTGCATGACCGAGCTGGCCGAACCCACCCGCGAAGTGCAGATCCTGGATGAGCATGGCCAGCCGCTGCGTGCGGACGACCATGCGCGCCGCTTCTTCGAAGGCCCGTGGCTGCACAGGTACCAGGGTCGCTACTATCTGTCGTACTCCACTGGCAACACCCACCAGCTGTGCTACGCCATCGGCGACAGCCCGTATGGCCCGTTCACCTACGCTGGCGTGATCCTCACCCCCGTGGTCGGTTGGACCACCCACCACTCCATCTGCCAGTTCGAAGGGCAGTGGTACCTGTTCTATCACGATGCACTGATGTCCGGCGGCATCACCCACCTGCGCTCGGCCAAGTGCACACCGCTGCACATGGAGCCGGACGGAAGCATCCGCACGATCAATCCGTATGGGGCCTGAGCGCATGCTGCCGGTGGATGACGCGCTGGCCCCGCTGCCGGCCGGTGAACTGCACTGGCTGAGATGCGGCGAACTGGAGGTTGCGCTCGCCGCAAGGGCGGGCGGGCGCGTGGCGCACCTGCGTTACCGGGGCGTGGAGTGGCTGGTGGATGCGCAGGAGGGCGGGGTGGCTGCGATCGCCTGGGGCTGCTACCCGATGGTGCCCTGGGCCGGGCGCATCCGCCATGGAACGTTCCACTTTGGCGGCAGGCCGCATCGGCTGCCGCTCAACTTCGACGGGCACGCCATTCATGGGTTGGGCTTCTCGCGACCGTGGCAGATCGACCGGCTGGATACGGCGGCAGCCAGGTTGTCGCTGGCGTTGCCGCGCGACGGCTACTGGCCCTTTGGTGGCATTGCCATGCTGGACCTGCAGCTGCAGGCTCACGCCCTGCAGATGCGCCTTTCGGTCCAGGCCGGCGAGCAGGCGATGCCGGCGGTGCTGGGCTGGCATCCCTGGTTCCGGAAGCCGGACCGGCTGCTGTTCACGCCTCGTGCGATGTACCCGCGGGACGGGGAAGGTATTGCCACGCTGCCCTGTGTGGCTCCCACTACCGGTCCCTGGGATGACTGCTTCATCGCCGACAGTGACATCACGCTGATACGCGAAGGCCAGCACCTGCGGCTGCGCTCGGACCACGACCATTGGGTGATCTACGACGGCACGCCGCACGCCACCTGTGTGGAGCCGCAGAGCGGCCCGCCGGACGGCTTCACGCTGGCGCCGCACCGGCTGGAGCCCGGCCAGCGCCTCGCGTTGACGTTCGACCTCGCGTGGGCAGCGGACAGGGCGTGAGCCTGGCACTGGCATGCGTCTCCCCGAACGTGCGGTGCCGGCACAGAAGGACGACCGGCTGCGGATCCTGAACACGCCGAGGAAAGGTGCACCGCTGGTCGGATAGTGGCGATCGGATCACGGAATACACACGATGGGAACATCCCAGGTCCTCGGATGGGCTACGGTGAGGCCATCGGAATCTGGGGGGATTCGTCACAGGAGCAACCGATGCCTATCAGGGCAGTGGTATACGTCAGCGAAGCCAGCCCCACTGTTGTGGGCGACAACGGGCGCAAAGAGGGCAACAGGCTGGACCAGCTGGTCGACGACGCCGCACGTTTCAACCGGGACGCCGGCGTTACCGGCGTGCTTCTCTTCGATGGCGGGCGGTTTCTCCAGTACATGGAGGGACCGGAGGACGGGTTACGGGTAGCGTACGCGCGTGTGCTGGGCGCAACCAGCCACGCAGGGCTGGTGGAGCTGCAGCGGGGCAGGGTGGGCAACCGGCGCCTGCCGTTCTGGCCGATGCGCTGGCTTGCGGTAGAGCCCGGGCAGTTGAAGTCGCTGGCCCACGCGGACTGGATCGGCTTCGTGCAGCGTGGCGATACGTCGGCCGGTGGGCAATCGGCAATGGATCTGCTGGTGGGACTGGTGGAGCCGTACGCCCTTGCCGCATAACGCAAGGGGATTGCCAACGTACGCTACGGGCGAGCAGTCATCTCCTGCAGTTCCAGTCAACCCGCACTGCCCGCGATCACTGCATCGTGCAGATCACGCTGGCGTGCCGGTTCATTGGACGGGTCCGGACGGACGATGCAGGGCAGGTGCCATGCCGCTCTCCGCGTGAAGATCCTGTACAGTCGTGACACGGTGCTTTCACTGCCGCCGACATCCGTGATGGCCACACTGCAGGCTCCTTCCAGAGCAGGAGGTGACCGATGGCTACCTGTGATGTCTGCGGCAACGACTACGACAAGAGCTTCACCGTACAGCAAGGCGGGCGTAGCGGCACGTTCGATTCGTTCGAATGCGCGATCCATGCGTTCGCCCCGCGCTGCGCCCACTGCGATTGCGCCGTCATCGGACACGGTGTCGAGGGAAACGGCCAGATTTTCTGCTGCGCACATTGCGCCGGTCACGCCGGTGTAAAGGGTGTCGCAGACCGGGCTTGAGCCGAATGCTGCTCCATCCCGCTGGTCATGCCGGCACCAGAGAAGCAATTCGTGCCACCCGGGCTGCTCCCGAATCGGCGAGCAGCGCCATTGCCCGCTGTTTCTGTGACGGTACCCCCGCCACGGCCTCCCTTGCCAGGACGACGTCGAACTCCCTGGCGTTGGCGTCCAACGCGGTTGCCAGCACACACGAATCGGCCGTCATCCCGCTGAGCCAAAGTCGGCGCACGCCCAACTTGGCCAGCAGGACCGGCAGCGGGGTGGCGAGGAACGCCGAGTGCTTGGGCTTGAGTACAAAGTAGTGATCGGGCAGGGGCGAGAGCAGGTCGGCTATCCGCCCGGCTGCGCCGCCGTCCCGCTTGCACTGCGCAACCTGTTGTCGGAAGTCACGCTTCCAGTCGGAGAAATTGTCATTGGCATAGATGACCGGCCACCTGCGGTCATCGAAGTGGTCTCTCAAACGCCGGATCTGTCTGGCCGCCCGCTCCGCAACGGGCGCAAGATCCTGCGCGCCGGGGAAGTCGAAACGGCTGAACATGTCGATGATCAGCAAGGCCGTCGATGGATCCTGTCCCATGGCTCAATCACCTGTCTGTGCGTGCGGGGCCTCGACCGGCTTGGACTGCGGTGAATCCTTCTGGCGCAGGAAGATCGTCAGCACAACCAGGGACAGCACGGCGAGAAATTCGCTCTGCCAGTTCTGCATCGATTCAAACCAGAATGTGCTGCTGGCCAGGTGCTGCAGGAAGCCGGGTGCGGGCAGGCCCCGCAACAGCTGCTCGGCTTGCTCGGCTCGCCAGCTTCCCAACGCATGCAGCGTGAAGCTCAACAGGAACAACAGCCCGAAGGCGATTGCAAGCGAATGACCGTACAGCACCTTCCAGACGCCGCCACGCCTCACCGGCCAGGGCGTAGGTCCTGGCTCGACGCGGCTCTGCTCCTGTGCAGGATCCAACGGCCGCGATTCAGCCGAGCCACGCTGGCGAAGGGTGACGGTCAGGAGAACATACATGCCCATCTGCAGGAATTCGCTCTCCCAGTTCTCGAATGTGGCGCTGACGAAGTGGCCGGTCGCCAGGTAGTGCCATAGATCGATCGGCGCGCGCCCGTGCTGCGTCAACTCCTGGTTGTGGACATGGTGCCCCGCAACTGCCTGCCCAACGATGAACACGACGGTGAGTGCAAGCAGCACCAGCGAGAGACCGTTGCGTTTCCACATGCAACACCTCGATCAGCTGTTCCAGAGACCGTGCGGAAGCATGCGCGGGCAAGAGGGCAGGGCTCGTGATCACTGCGCATCGAGGATGTGAGGCGGGCTCAACGCTTGCCTGTCGGGTCAGGATCCGGCCGCTCGTAGTCTTCAGGTACCGCCTTGGGGCCGTCCCCATCGTCGGGCATGTCGTGGTCCTTCCACCTGGCCTGGTCGTTGCGACGTTTGTCCGGCGTGTGGGCCTTCGACTGATCGTCCACGTCCGTGGTTGGATTGAAAGGCAACTTGTCGTTCATGAGCAGCTCCTGCGGCGAGAACCTGAAGCCTGCACCGCGCCGGGTTAACGCCACGACGCCGCGGAATGAACGCCGCGCACACCCGGATGTCACCGCAGCAGGGGGACTGCCCTGCGATGCTGATGTTCCGATCTTTCTGGAGAACCGCGATGCAGGCATTGACCTATCACGGCCGCAGGGATGTGCGCGTCGAGACCGTGCCGGACCCGGTGCTGGCGGCCGAGGATGATCTGATCCTGAGGGTGACCGCCACCGCCATCTGTGGTTCGGACCTGCACCTGTACCGGGGCAAGATTCCTGACCTGCACGATGGCGATGTGCTGGGCCACGAATTCATGGGCGTGGTGGAAGAGGTCGGCAGCGGCGTGACCCAGGTGAAACCCGGTGATCGCGTGGTGATCCCGTTTGTGATTGCCTGTGGCGAGTGCTTCCACTGCCGGCTGGCCGAGTATGCCGCCTGCGAGACCACCAATCCGGGCAAGGGCGCCGCACTGAACCAGAAGGGCATACTGCCTCCGGCCGCATTGTTCGGCTACAGCCATCTGTATGGCGGCGTGGCCGGCGGGCAGGCCGAATTCGTACGCGTGCCGAAGGCGAATGTAGGCCCGCTGCGCATCCCGGAAGGCGTGGCCGACGAGCAGGTTCTGTTCCTTTCGGACATCCTGCCCACCGGCTACCAGGCCGCGCTGAACGCTGGGGTCAAGCCCGGCTCGACGGTGGCCATCTTCGGTGCGGGGCCGGTGGGGCTGATGAGCGCAGCCTGCTGCCGGCTGCTGGGGGCCGAGACCATCTTCATGGTGGACCATCTTCGCTACCGCCTTGACTACGCGCGTCGCGCCTACGGGGTGACCCCCATCGACTTCAGGGAGATCGAGGACCCGGCCGATTACATCCTGACCCAGACCAGCGGGCGGGGCGCAGACGCCTGCATCGAGGCCGTAGGCTTCGAGGCCGAAGGCAGTGCGCTGGAGTCAGCGCTGACCGCCGTGAAACTGGAAGGCAGCAGCGGGGTGGCGATCCGGCAGTGCATCGCCGCGGCCCGCCGCGGCGGCGTGGTCAGCATCCCCGGTGTCTATGCCGGCTTCATCCACGGTTTCCTGCTGGGTGACGCGTTCGACAAGGGCTTGACGTTCAAGATGGGACAGACCCACGTGCAGGGACTGATGCCGGAGCTGCTCGACGCCATCATGGAAGGAAAGCTGGACCCGGGTGACATCATCTCGCACCGGATGCGCCTGGCCGATGCAGCGCAGGGCTATGCGATGTTTGATGCCAAGGATGACGACTGCCGCAAGATCGTTCTGACACCGTGAGCGTGGCGCCATGAGTGCGATTGTCGTGGGCTGTGTGTACGCACTGTGGTTGGTGGCCGGTTCGCTGGACTTCCATTTTCACCGCCGGACCGACCTTCCACACACCTCCGCGATGCGCGAAAGCCTGTTGCATGGGGTGCAGCTGCTTCTGATCGGCAGCGGCGTGCTGGCGTGGCTGCTGCTGGAAAACACGTTGTCGCTGGTCACGCTCCTGGCGCTTCTGGTCATTGCTCACGCAATCGCCGGCTACCTGGACACCGTCAGCGCAGACGGCCGTAGACGCATCAGTCCGGCGGAGCAGCATGTGCACAGTGTGCTGGATGCCGCGCCGTGGGTCCTGTTGGCCTGGGTGGCCTGGCAGGCCCATCCTCGATGGTCGCTCAGTGTGGAACCGGCAGCACCCGGGATCTGGTGGTGGGTCCTGCTGCCGGCGTCTGGCCTGGTGGTGCTGCCTTGGCTGTGGGAGCTTCTCCAGTGCGTGAGGGCTAGAGCGAGGCGCCCGCGCTGACCGGGTGAGGATCACCGCACAGGGTATTCATGGGCAGGCCACGCTTCCAGCCGAGTGATGTGGCCGCTGGCGCCTGCGCCCATTACCATCTACAGCCGTGAACGCTGTTGGCGCTGAACTGCTCGGCCGGGAGCGCAGAAGCTCCCGCCTGCCGACACGTTATCGCAGCGTGCAGCTCGGGGGAGGGCACTGGTAGCGCGGCGATTGAACCCCTCATCCCTGCCTACATCTGCGCGGCGATCATTGAAGTGCAGGAAATTTCCTGCGCCAGAAGGAACGAATGTGCCCCTCCGTGCAGTCGCCTACGCAAGTGAGGCGACATCGGGGCTTTCCATGGACCATGTGGATGACCTCGCCAGGGCCGCCGCCCGCTTCAACCTTGAAGCCGGCGTTACGGGTGTGCTTCTTTATGACGGGCTCCGCTTCCTGCAGTACATCGAGGGGCCGGAAGACAGCATCAACGTGGTGTACAGCCGTATTCTCAGTGCCCGCAGCCATCGCGAGCTGATCGAGCTGGGCCGCGGCAGGGTTTCCGGCAGGTTCTTTCCCTATTGGTCGATGCGATTGCTGTGGGTTGAGGCCTCCGAGATCCGCAGCGTCGCGCACGGCAACTGGGATGGCCTCTCACGTGGTGGCGCGCTGCGCCAGCTGGGCCTGGTGGTAGCCCCGCACCTGAGGTGACGGTTGCATGGATTCAATGCGCGGGCGGCTGCGCGCAGGTATCGCCCAGCACGCGCCGAACCGTGTCCTGCAATTGACTCACATGGAACGGTTTGGCCACGAAGGCCGCGCGCCGGTGGCGCTGCGGCACCAGCTGGTCGTAGACCGCAGAGACGAACAGGTAGGGGATGCCGAGTTCTGCCAGGCGATCAGCGACGGGAAAGACCACACCGTCGCGGAGTTCGACATCGAGCACCGCGCCGTCGAATCGCTGGGTGTCCAGCAGCCCGAGAGCGTCGAACACGCTGTAGGCATGCGTCACCTGATCACCGACGTCCTCAAGGGCGTGCTCCATGAGTGCGGCCAGGTCGAGTTGGTCTTCCACCAGCAGCAGGTTGCATCTGCGCTGGCTCATTGCGGATTGCATGCGTACATGCCTGTGTTGTCCTGGGAACATCAGTTTCTGCTGTGCTGCATCAAGATCCTGCGTGCGCATTGTCAGTCCGGCGCGAAGCCTTGCGCGCGTGACCAACCTCGTGGAGGAGGCGTGGAGGGCCTTATGGATTTCGTTGACGGCTTCTTGGCATGCGCTGTGGATACTGCCGCCGACCCCTGTATCGGAGTTTCTGCCATGCCTCTATCCGGAAACGAAGCGGCCTCTCCAGGCGTGCTGCGTATCGAGTGCATGCCGCTCGATTGTGGCGGCGCCGCCATTGTCGTGGAACTGGATCGTACGCCTGAACGCACATGGATGAAGTCGCTGAAGCGGGCATTGCAGGCCGACGATGCCCTTGAAGGTGCGCAGGCCAAATTTGATGGCCGTTTTGTCTATGTCGTGGGCGTGGACGGGGGTGGGCACCGCGCTCAACACCGCGTGATGCAGGCCGTGATGGCAGCGGACGGCGGGGGCGCTTCGAACACCCGCCCCCGGGGCACCAGGGTGGGCGCGGTCGCATCGAGCGCCCTGGCGACCTGAGGGCGCCCCGGGTCCAGTCCGGGGTGCGGATGTTATCGCTGCATCAGCGCTGCGTGCAATGCCAACCTGCGGCGGCTCACATCGCCCGACAACGCGGTGATTGCGCTCGCTCCACGATGGTCTCCGGAGGCATGTCGCCCCGCACCGGAGATCGAGATGGCAGACCAGAACACCGCCCGAAGCGAGCGCCTGCTGAAGTGGCTGCAGGACGCCTACGCCATGGAACAGGAAGCGGAGACCATGATGAAGGCCATGGCTTCGCGGATCGAGAACTATCCCCAGCTTGCCGCACGCATCAGCCAGCACGTCCAGGAGACGCAGGGGCAGTCTGCCTCACTGCGGCAGTGCATTGAGGCGCTGGGAGGAAGCGTGCCCACCGCGAAGGGATTGTTCGCGAGCATGACCGCCGCCATCCACGCCGCCGGCAACACGCTGATGGAGGACGAGGTGGTCAAGAGCGTGGGCCTTTCATTTGGCTTCGAGAACACCGAGATCGCCACGTACAGGGCGCTGGTGATCGCTGCCGAGCGCGCCGGCGCGCCCGACATTGCGGCGGTGTGCGGCCAGATCCTGCAGGAAGAGGTTGCCATGGCGCGCTGGCTGGAGGACCACCAGGACGGGCTGGTCGGAGCGTTCCTCAACCGTGACGAAACGCCCGGCGCCCAAGCCAAGCGTTGACCCCTAAGCCAGCCCACACCAGCCACCGGAGAAGCCCTCATGTTCTTTCATCACAAGAAACTGATGTATACCGTGCGCGTCCGCGAATCCAACCCGCAGCTCGCCAGCCTCATGCTTGAACAGTTCGGCGGCCCACAGGGCGAGTTAGCCGCCGCGATGCGCTACTTCACCCAGGGACTTGGCGAATGCGATCCCGGGCGCAAGGACCTGTTGATGGACATCGCCACCGAGGAGATCAGTCATCTGGAGATCATCGGCACCATCATCGCCATGCTCAACCGCGGGCCCAAGGCGATCCAGTCCGAAGGGCTTGCCGAGGCCGAGGACATGCGGCTGCTGGGCCAGAACAGCACCAGCCACACCGAACAGATCCTGTACGGCGGCGGCCCCGCGCTGGTCAATTCCAGCGGGGTGCCGTGGACAGCCGCCTACATCGACTCGATCGGCGACCCCACCGCCGACCTGCGCTCGAACATCGCGGCCGAAGCGCGCGCCAAGCTGGTGTATGAGCGCCTGATCAACGTTACCGACGACCCGGGCATCAAGGATGCGCTGCGCTTCCTGATGACCCGCGAGATCGCGCACATGAAGTCGTTCGAGAAAGCGCTGCACAGCATCCAGCCCAACTTCCCGCCGGGCAAGCTGCCGGGGGATCCGGCGTTCACCGATCTGTACATGGACATGTCGCAGGGTGACGGCGCCGACGATCTGCAGGGCAGCTGGAACAGCGGCGAGCTCTGGGAGCGGGTCAGCGACCGCGACGCACAGGCCGCTGTGGATGGTGGCGACGGCGGCGGCACGGTGGACCTGGACCCGCGCGAACAAGCGGCGGTGCAGGCCATGACCCTGCGCACGCTCTCCGACCCGGAAGCGCGGCCGGCCACCGGGGCCGAGCTGGGGGCAGGCCCGGGTGCAGGTGCACTGGACCTGCCGCCACGCGAGCCGTGAAAGAAGCCGGGGCGCCCGTTC
>NZ_JAOBZT010000039.1:0-39370 GCF_029839005.1 Stenotrophomonas sp. GD03958
ATGCGGGCGGCACCGGTCTCCTCGTCGATCCGGGGCCGTCCGCATCCCTTTTTTGCGGGCTTCCGGCCCCGCGGCGCAACGACCTGACATTCATCGCCATCCGACGGATAATCATCGGTCCGGCCCTGCGCGGCGCGAATCGAAAGTCCTCCGAATGCCCATTCATTCTTCCGTCCTCGAACTCATCGGCCAGACCCCGATCGTCAAGGCCCAGCGCCTGGACACCGGCGTCTGCGAGCTCTACCTGAAGCTGGAGAGCGCCAACCCGGGCGGATCGATCAAGGATCGCATCGGCCTGTCGATGATCGAGGCGGCGGAGCAGCGTGGCGACCTGAAGCCGGGCGCGACCCTGGTTGAAGGTACCGCCGGCAACACCGGCCTGGGCCTGGCGCTGGTGGCACAGCAGAAGGGCTACAAGCTGATCCTCGTCGTTCCCGACAAGATGAGCCGCGAGAAGATCTTCAACCTGAAGGCGATGGGCGCCGAAGTCCGCCTGACCCGCTCGGACGTGGCCAAGGGCCATCCGGAGTACTACCAGGACCTGGCCAAGACCATCGCCGAGCAGACCCCGGGCGCCTACTTCATCAACCAGTTCGGCAACCCGGACAATCCGGCCGCGCACGAATTCGGTACCGGCCCGGAGATCCTAGAGCAGATGGGGGGTGACCTCGACGCCATCGTGTTCGGCTGCGGCAGCTCCGGCACCATGACCGGCCTGTCGCGCGCGTTCGCCAAGCTGTCGCCCAAGACCGAGCTGGTGCTGGCCGATCCGGTCGGCTCGATCCTGGCCGAATACATCAACGACGGCGTGCTCAACGACAAGTCGGGCAGCTGGCTGGTGGAGGGCATCGGCGAGGACTTCCTGCCGTCGATCTCGGATTTCAGCCGTGTCAAGAAAGCCTATGCAATCAGCGACGCCGAGAGCTTCCACACCGCGCGCGAGCTGCTGGGCAAGGAAGGCATCCTGGGCGGTTCGTCCACCGGCACCCTGCTGGCCGCAGCGCTGAAGTACTGCAAGGAGCAGACCACGCCGAAGAAGGTGCTGGTACTGGTCTGCGATACCGGCAACAAGTACCTGTCGAAGATGTACAACGACTACTGGATGCTGGACAACGGCTTCCTGCAGCGCCCGCAGCACGGCGACCTGCGGGACCTGATCCTGCGTCCGTACGGCCAGCGCGACACTGTCGTTATTGGCCCGAACGACCTGCTGACCACCGCCTACCAGCGCATGAAGCTGTATGACGTGTCGCAGCTGCCGGTGATGGACGGTGACCAGCTGGTCGGCATCGTCGATGAAAGCGACGTCCTGCTGCATGTCTATGGCGACGAAGCGCGCTTCCGCGACACGGTTGCCACGGCGATGGTCAGCAAGCTGGACCGGCTGGACGTGAAGTCGCCGATCGAGGCCCTGCTGCCGGTGTTCGACCGCGGCCAGGTGGCGATCGTGATGGACGGCGATGCTTTCCTGGGCCTGATCACCCGTATCGACCTGCTGAACTATCTGCGCCGTCGCGTGCAGTAAGCCGCCGATCACGGCAGTTCACCGCTGAATTCCGGTTTATTCGCGTCAAAGTTCGTTAAGGCTGCGCTGATAGACTCCCGATCCTTTGACGGCGCCGCACGTCGGCGCCATTCAGGAAACGACATGTCCAACTCCTCTTCGCCCGACCGCGCGCTGGCCCTGGCTACCCTGGCCATCCACGGCGGTCAGTCGCCCGACCCCAGCACCGGCGCGGTGATGCCACCGATCTACGCCACCTCGACCTATGCCCAGTCCAGCCCGGGCGAGCATCAGGGCTTCGAGTACTCGCGTACCCACAACCCGACCCGCTTCGCCTATGAGCGGTGCGTGGCGTCGCTGGAAGGCGGTACCCGAGGTTTCGCCTTCGCTTCGGGCATGGCGGCCAGCTCGACCGTGATCGAACTGCTGGACGCCGGCAGCCACGTGGTGGCGATGGACGACATCTACGGCGGCAGCTTCCGCCTGTTCGAGCGTGTGCGTCGCCGCACCGCCGGGCTGGACTTCAGCTTCGTCGACCTGACCGATCTGGCGGCGTTTGAAGCCTCCATCACGTCGAAGACGAAGATGGTCTGGATCGAGACCCCGACCAACCCGATGCTGAAGATCGTGGACATCGCTGCGGTCGCCGCCATCGCCAAGCGCCATGGCCTGATCGTGGTGGTCGACAACACCTTCGCCTCGCCGATGCTGCAGCGCCCGCTGGAGCTGGGCGCGGACCTGGTGCTGCATTCGGCCACCAAGTACCTCAATGGTCACTCGGACATGGTCGGCGGCATGGTGGTAGTCGGCGACAATGCCGAGCTGGCCGAGCAGATGGCCTTCCTGCAGAACTCGGTGGGTGGCGTGCAGGGCCCGTTCGACAGCTTCCTCGCCCTGCGTGGCCTGAAGACCCTGCCGCTGCGCATGAAGGCGCACTGCGCCAACGCGCTGGCCCTGGCCCAGTGGCTGGAAAAGCATCCGGCGGTGGAAATGGTGATCTACCCGGGCCTGCCGTCGCACCCGCAGCATGAGCTGGCGACCCGCCAGATGGGCGGCTACGGCGGCATCGTCTCGATCGTCCTCAAGGGCGGTTTCGAGGCGGCCAAGCGCTTCTGCGAGAAGACCGAGCTGTTCACCCTGGCCGAGTCGCTGGGTGGCGTGGAAAGCCTGGTCAACCATCCGGCGGTGATGACGCATGCTTCGATTCCGGTCGCGCGGCGGGAACAGCTGGGCATCAGCGATGCGCTGGTGCGGCTGAGCGTGGGCGTGGAGGATCTGGGGGATCTGCAGGTGGATCTGGAAAAGTCGCTGGCGGGCGCCGCGGAATGAGCGGCATCCAAGCCGAGTTTGGCAGTTCGCTGGGTGCGCTCGTCCGCAGCCTGGTCTCCAATCGCATGCTGATCTGGCAGTTGACCCAGCGTGAGGTCATCAGCCGGTATCGAGGTTCGGTCTTCGGGCTGGCGTGGTCCTTCTTCAATCCACTGTTGATGCTGGCGGTCTACACCTTCGTTTTCTCGGTGGTGTTCAAGGCGCGCTGGGGCGTGGAAACCAGCAGCCATGGTGATTTCGCCGTCATCCTGTTCGTCGGCATCATCGTCCACGGCGTGTTCGCCGAGTGCATCAACCGCGCCCCGGGGCTGATACTCAACAGTGCCAGCTACGTGAAGCGCGTCGTGTTCCCGCTGGAGACCCTGCCGTGGGTCGCGATGGGCGCCACGCTGTTCCATTCGATGGTTTCGGTGGTGGTCCTGCTGATCGCCCAGCTGCTCCTGCGCGGCTCGATCCCGCTGACCGCACTGTGGCTGCCGGTGGTGATCCTCCCGCTGGTGGTCGGCACCATGGGCGTGTCCTGGTTGCTGGCGGCACTGGGTGTCTACCTGCGTGACATCGGCCAGGTCACCGGCATCGTCACCACGGTGATGCTGTTCATGGCACCGGTGCTGTATCCGGTGCAGGCACTGCCGGAGACGCTGCAGCCGTACATCTATCTCAACCCGCTCACGTTCATCATCGAACAGGCACGTGAGGTCCTGCTGTGGGGCCATATCCCGGACTTCATAGGGTTGGGCAAGTACGCAGTAGGCGCCGCGCTTGTCGCGTGGTTCGGTTTCGCGACGTTCCAGAAAATGCGCCGGGGGTTTGCCGATGTCCTCTGATCCCTCCAGCGATGTCGCCATCCGGGTCAGCGGCGTCACCAAGTGCTTCCAGATCTATGACCAGCCGCACCAGCGGCTGAAGCAGGCCGTGCTGCCGCGCCTGCTTCGTGCCGCGGGCCTTGCGCCGCGCCGCTACTACGACGAGTTCTGGGCGCTGAAGGGCGTCGATTTCGAAGTGAGGCGCGGCGACACGGTCGGCATCATCGGCCGCAACGGGTCGGGCAAGTCGACGCTGCTGCAGATCATTTGCGGCACCCTGCAGGCCACCTCTGGAACGGTCGAGGTCAAGGGGCGCGTGGCGGCCCTGCTGGAGCTCGGCGCGGGGTTCAACCCGGAATTCAGCGGGCGCGAGAACGTCTACCTGAGCGCCTCGATCCTCGGCCTGACCCGCGAGCAGATCGACGCCCGCTTCGACGACATCATCGCCTTCGCCGACATCGGCAATTTCGTCGACCGGCCGGTGAAGACCTACTCCAGCGGCATGTACGTGCGACTGGCGTTCGCGGTCATCGCGCACGTCGATGCGGACATCCTGGTCATCGACGAAGCGCTGGCCGTGGGCGATGCCATCTTCGTGCAGAAGTGCATGCGCTTCCTGCGCAAGTTCCGCGAAACTGGCACGCTGCTGTTCGTCAGCCATGACACCTCCTCGGTGCTCAATTTCTGCCAGAGCGCGGTGTGGCTAAACCGTGGCGACATGGTCATGCACGGTACTGCCGAGGACACCTGCAACGCCTACATCGAGTACTGTTCGCAGGAGGTGTACGGCGACACGGTGAAGCTGACCTCGCGCCAGGCATCGCGTGATGCGGCGTCGGCCAAGCCGCGGCCCAAGGCCCGGGTGGAGCAAGACACGCGCCTGGAAATGTTCGACAACGTGGCCAATTCGGCTGGCTGGCATTCCGGTGTCGCCAGCATCGATTCGGTGCTGCTCAGCGATCCGCAGGGCGAAACCCTCACCTCGTTCGCTGGTGGCGAGGAGGTGCTTCTGCGTGTACGCGCCACTGCACACCAGGCGCTGTCCAGTCCGTTGATCGGTTTCTTCGTGAAGGACCGGCTGGGTCAATCGCTGTTCGGTGAGCACACCTTCACCTACATCCAGCCGCCAATGCAGGTCGAGGCCGGTACGACGCTTGAGGCCAGTTTCCGCTTCACGTTGCCGATGCTGCCCAACGGTGATTACTCGATGACCGTTTCCATTGCCGACGGTGATCCGTTTGCCAATACTCAGCACGCGTGGCTACATGACGCTGTGCTGATCAGGGTCGCTTCGCCCAAGCTGCGTTATGGCCTGGTGGGTATTCCCTTCGATGAGGTCACCATGAAGCGGGTAGGGAGGGCGGAATGAACCATGGCTTTATTCCGCCGCTGACCACCGACGACACGCGCGTCAGCATCGGCCGCTTCACCTACGGCGGTGCTACGTTCAAACTGTGGAGCGCAGGCGAGCGCATCGAAGTGGGTGCGTTCTGTTCCTTCGCAGAAGACGTGCTGATCTTCGGTGGCGGCGAGCACCGGATGGACTGGGTCACCACCCATCCGTTGCGCATCGCGTTCAATTCGCCGGGTGCGGGCCAGGACGGGCATCCGCACAGCAAGGGCGTGACCCGAATCGGCAACGATGTGTGGATTGGCCATGGCGCGCTGGTTCTCTCCGGAGTGACGGTGGGCCACGGCGCCTGCATCGGGGCCGGTGCTGTGGTCAGCAGGGATGTCCCGCCCTACGCCATCGTCGCGGGCAACCCCGGCCGTGTTGTGCGCATGCGCTTCAGTGAGGCGCAGATCGAGCAGTTACTGCAGATAGCCTGGTGGAACTGGCCGGTGGAGCGGATCAAGCAGTTCGAATCGCTGCTGTGCAGCTCAAGCATCGACGCATTCATTACGGCCGTGCTGGCCGACCCGGACGCTGCGGCGTCGTTCACGTGATAGAGACTGAGATGATCGATTTCCCGTTGTCGCCGAACATGCTGATGATGCCCCGCAAGCTGCCGCACAGCGCGTGGCTTGGGCACATTCCGTTCGCCAGCTGGCTGGTGGAAGTGGTGCGGCCAAAGAGCATCGTGGAGCTGGGTACGCACAACGGCGCCTCGTTCCTTGCCTTCTGCCAAGCGGTGGAAACCCAGCAGATCAGTGCGCGGGTGTTCGCGGTGGATACCTGGGAAGGCGACGAGCATGCCGGTTTCTACGGCAATGAAATCTATGCCGAGCTCCGCGATTACCAGCAGCGCCACTACGCTGGCATTTCCGAGATGATGCGGATGCGCTTCGACCAGGCGCTGGAGTACTTCGCGGATGGATCAGTCGACATCCTGCATGTGGACGGTCTGCATACCTACGAAGCCGTCCGCGAAGACTTCGAGACGTGGCGCAGCAAGCTGTCGCCGCGCGCAGTGGTGTTGTTCCACGACAGCTGCGTGCGCGAGCGCGGATTTGGCGTGTGGCAGTACTGGAGCGAGGTTTCCTCGCAATTCCCATCGTTTGAATTCACCCACACCCATGGGCTCGGCGTGCTGCTGGTGGGCGAGGAGCAGCCGCAGGCACTGATGCAACTCGCCCAGGCTGCGCGTGATGGTCAGTTCGCTACCATCAACCAGTTCTTCGACGCCTTGGGTCGCAACATCAAGAACGTGGAAGAGATCGAACGGGTGAACCAGGGCCTGACCGCCGCCCATGGTGAGATCGGGCGGCTCAACGCCGAGGAAGCACGCCTGCGCGCACTGCTGGAAAAGAGCAGCGACGCCACCGAGGAGCATTACGCGATAGTGGAGTCGCAGTTGCCGAGCCTGGCCCAGGGCCTGTCACTGCTGGAGCGTCGCGTCATCGAAGGGATGAGCGAGACGCGCCAGGCGCTGGACCATTCCCGTGAAGCCTCGGTCGCCAATGTGGTGGCGTCGGTGATCCCGCGCCTGGACGAGCAGGACCGGAAACTCAATCTCCTCGTGCGCCCGTGGTGGCGTCGTGCCCTTGGCCGCTGAACAAACAGGATCCCGCAAGGTACCTACATGTCCATCGACAAGACCCTACTCAAGCGTGGCCTCAAGCGGGTGGCGGCAAAGGTGCTGTCCATCAACTGGTTCGCACCAGTTCCCGATCGCCTGAAGCTGCTGGTTGCCCGTCGGGCGGGGTGCTGTGACTGGCACTGGTATGCGCGCTTCATCCTGCGTTCGCCCGGGGCGGCCGCTGAAGGTCCCAGTCACTTCCTGTCCTTTGGCAATGCCGAAGGGAAGTCACCGAGCCCGCTGTTCGACCCGGCCTGGTACTGCGCACGTTTCGGCCTCAGGGCGTCCCCGCTTGATGCCCTGATGCAGTACCTCTGCATCGGCGACCGCCTCGGCCTGGCACCCAGCCCGTGGTTCGATCCGCGCTACTGCCGGCGCACCGCACCGTCGTCCAGCGGCCTGCGGCCGGTGCTCGGCCAGTACCTGGTGGATTACCGCAGCTCGGGAACGCCACACCCGTTGTTCGACCAGGACTGGTACCTCAACCAGTACCCGGACGTGCGCGACAGCGGCGCCAATCCGTTGGTGCATTTCCTCTACGACGGCATTCCCGAAGGGCGCCTGCCCAATCCGTACTTCGCGCCGGCGTGGTATCTGGAAACCTATCCGGATGTGGGAGGCAACGACCCGTTCGCACATTTCTTCGCGCATGGCGCGGCGGAAGGACGCAGCCCGGGGCCCGAATTCAACGCGCGACAGTATCTGGACCAGAATCCGGATGTTGCGCTGACCGGCATGAACGCGCTGGCGCACTACCTGGCGGTGGGGCGCCGCGGTGGTCGCGAGCTGGGCAAGCGTCCCTTCTCGCTGTCCGATCTTGCCGCGCCCGTGGCGCCTGCCGACGCGCCGCTCCAGGACGGCGTGGTCGACATCGTCCTGCCGGTCTACCGCGGCCTGGAAGAGACGCGCAACTGCATCGATTCGGTGCTGCGCTCGCAGAACCGCAGCCGTACCCGGCTGCACATCTACAACGACTGCTCGCCCGAGCCGGAAGTGACCGCCTACCTGCGTGAGCTGGCCAGCCGCGAGCCATCGGTACGCCTGGCCGAGAACCCGCAGAACCTGGGCTTCGTGCTGACCGTCAATGCCGGCATGGCGCACGCTCTGCAGCAGGCCGACAGCATCGGAGCTCTCCTGCTCAACAGTGACACAATCGTGACCGGTGACTGGGTCGACCGCATGGTTGCCCACTTAGGGGCCAATGTCGGCTCGGTCACGGCGCTTTCCAACAACGCTACGATATGCAGCTATCCCCAGCTGGGCGCCAACGCGCTGCCGAAGGCGATGGATGCGTCGGCGCTGGACAACCTGACCCGCCGCATCAATGCCGGTGTGGCCGTGGATGTTCCCACCGGCGTCGGCTTCTGCATGCTGATCTCCCGCGCCGCGCTGGAAAAGGCCGGCCTGTTCGATGCCGAGGCTTTCGGCAAGGGCTACGGCGAGGAAAACGACTTCTGCATGCGCTCGGGTCGTCTCGGTTTCCGCCATCGCTTGGCCATGGACGTGTTCGTCGAACACGTGGGTGAAGTGAGCTTCGCCGACGACAGCAAGCCCGGCAAGATCATCGCGCAGAAGATCATCGACGAGCGCTACCCGGATTACGGTTCGCAGGTTGCCCGGTTCTGTTCGATGGATCCGGCCTTCTCGGCGCGCGTACGGCTGACCCTGGAGGTCTGGAAGGCGAGGGCGCGTCCGGTCTCGGTGCTGTTGACCCACACCTGGGGCGGAGGCACCGAGCGTGCCGTGCAGGCCATGCGTGCCTCGCTGGCCGAAACCGGCGAAGTGGTGATCGTACGGCCGATGGAGGACAACAACGGGTCGGGGCTGGTCAGCGTCAGCCATGCATCGGACTTCGATGGCTTCGAGTTCCTGTTCCGCTACCGCACGCCCGACGAGCTGGCCGGGATGCTGCAGGCACTGGGCACCGGGACGCTGCAGATCCACCATCTGGTCGGGTTTGGCCCGTCGGTGCGTCGCGCGGTGGCGCTGACCGGGCTGCCCTACAGCTTCCACGTGCATGACAACTATGCGATCTGCCCGCAGATCACCCTGACCGACGCTCGCGGCAACTACTGCGGCGAGCCTGGTGAAAACGGCTGTGACAGTTGCATTGCCGAGCGCCCGTCCAACGGCGCGGCGGACATCCGCAACTGGCGCGCCAACAACCAGTGGCCGCTGCTGGGTGCACAGGCCGTGTTCGCACCGAGCCGGGATGCGGCGCAGCGCATGCAGCGCTACACCGGCATTCCCGTGCAGGCCGTGTACCACGAGTCGAGCATCGACACGAATCCGGGCCGGCTTGGGCGAGGCGCGCGGCCGTACCGGGTGCTGCTGCTGGGTGTGATGGCCGCGCACAAGGGCTTGAATCACCTGCTGGCCATTGCCGAGGAAGCGCGACGTATGCGTGCACCGCTCGCGTTCCACGTGATCGGCTATCCACAGACGGACGTACCCAGGAACCCGGGATTCAGCTGGAGCGGTCCCTATGCGGAGCAGGACCTGGACGAGCTGATCGAGGCGCACGACCCCGATGCGTTCCTGTTCCTTTCCCAGGCCCCGGAAACCTATTCCTACACCCTGTCGCACGCCCTGCGCGATGGCCGGCCGATTGCCGCCAACCGCCTCGGTGCGTTCACCGAGCGGCTGGAAGGCGTCCCCAATGCACTGATGCTGGCCCATGACGCGACTGCGGCCGATGTGGTACAGGCGCTGGTGACGTGGCTGGAAGGTCTGTACGAAAAGGAAACCGCATGAAACAGCGATTCGGCACGGAGCTGCGTCCTGCGCTGCGCTCGCAGTACGCCCTGCGGATTGCAGTGATCCCCGAGCGCTACGGCACGGTGATGTCGCCGTGCGCGAGCATCCGTCTGCACGCGTTCACCGAGCGCTTCGCTGCCGATGTCCGCTACCTGATGCCGGAAGAGATCGCTGCATTCAAACCGCACGCCATCCTGTGGAACCGGGGAGCGATCGAGGACGCCGACCGGATCGAGCAGATGGCCGTACTGGCCAGAAGGATCGGCGCGCGGCTGATCTATGACATCGACGACAACCTGTTGGCGATGGATGAGCACCCCGAGCGCGATGCATACGCAAAGCTGATCAGCGCCGTGCGTGCGTCGATCGACGTGGCTGATGAAGTCTGGTGCTCGACGGAGATACTGGCATCTGAAATCCGGTCTGCCGGCGGTAACGCCGTTCTCATGCCAAACGCCCTGGATCCGGACCTATGGGGTGCCCCGCGCACGCCAGTGCAACCAATGCCGAAGTTGAAACTGGTGTACATGGGTACAAGGACCCACGACGAGGACTACGCATTCCTGCAGAGAGTGCTGGGTCGTCTGCAGGCATCGCGCCCTGGCAGCTTTTCGTTGACCCTGATCGGGGTGAATGCGGCGTCGGTAGCACTGCCTGACTGGGTCGATGTGCAGTCGCCGCCAGCTCATGTAGGAGCATCTTATCCCGCGTTCGTGCGCTGGTTCGTCGGCCAAGGCCCATTTGACCTCGGCCTGGCACCGTTGATGGCCACCACGTTCAATCGGGCAAAGAGCGGCATCAAGGTGCTTGATTACGCGGCGATCGGCGTGCCTACGCTTGCGTCGGACGTCCCTGCCTACAGTGCCGGGGCCGCCGGTGACTGCTTGCTGGTCGAGAACGACGAAGCGGCATGGCTGGATGTCCTGCAGCAGGTGGTCGACAGCAGGGCCATCCTGGAGCCGATCCGGCAACGTATCCAGCATTGCGTTGGTGAAGGGCATTTTGCCGAGGCGGTTGAACGGCGTTGGTTGCGCATCACTGCCTGACGTGACGCCACCTGCGGGAGATCCGCAGGTGGCACCTTGGATCAAGGCGTCAGGTTCGGCATTGCGATCCACAGAAACGAACAGGCGCCCAGTACCACCGCTGCAGCCACGGCATGATGTGCCAGCCGCTCGAGTTGCGAGCCTGGTCTCAGGTGTGAGAGTTGGGCGCCGAGCAGTACACAGATGCCGAGCACGTACCTGCCTTGTGCCTGGAAATCATAGGTCCAGCTGTGCAGCAGGGACGCGCCCAGCAGGCTGACCGCCGCGCCGGCAGCCAGCAGGAGCTGGCTGCGTCCCAGTTGCAGCGGCTGCGACGTCGCTGCAGTGCATAGCGCCAGAACCACCAGCAGCGTAGTCAGTCCCCAGATCGCCTGGTAATAGGCCAGTGGAGCGTAGTACTGCATGTAGCCGTAGACGCCGAACAGGCTTTTGGCCGTGGCCACCTGCCATAGCAGGGGAGGCTGGAGCATCTGCGGGAGCGAATAGCCCTGTTCGTACATGCGAAGGCCGGGGGACGGTGCCGCGTCGCTGGGCTTGAAACCGGGAGCTGCATGGACTTCACGTAGATGATCGACCAGCTCCGCCTTCTGCGAGCCACTGCCGTTGCGCAGGACATCCACTGCGATCCATGGAGCTGCCAATGCCAGAGCCAGCGCAAACAGCGCGCCGAGGCGGTAGGCAGGCGCCAGCATCCGGCTGCGGGCAAGTCTCCAGCCGTCGTAAGCCAGGATCATTACCGAAGTGGCGGACAGGACGGCCAGGAGCCAGCCGAGTCCGTAAGCTTGATGAAGTGCGTGTCCTGCGGCCGCCCACAGAATTCCCGACGTGCAGACGATCGCCATGGCGAGCGACGAGCGGACGGGCAGGCGCAATCCGGCTGATGCCAGCGTGGTGGCGATGAAGACCGCGACTGGCCAATAGTTCCGCTTGGAGATGATAAGCAGGCCCAGGCACAGCGCGAACAGCAGGGCGTGCACGATCACCACCCGCTCGGCGTGGCGCTCACCCAGCAGGTAGCTGCGCAGCGGACTCTCGCGTGTCAACGCAATGCCTGCAGCAAGGCTTGCGGCGGCCAGAGGAAGCGCATCGCCGTTCATGTACGAAAAGACATACCACGCCTGCGGCGTGACCAGGACCGGTACGAGAGTGAACGGAGAGAGACGCAGCAAGAAAACGGCTGCGATCAGTAATAGCAATATCGATGCCTGATAGAGCCTGAATCCCTGACGTTCGGTCAGACCAGCCTGCGCTGCGACGTTGCTCGCTTTGCCTGCGAACAAATACGTCACGTTCCATTCGGCGAGATAGCTGACGCCGTAGGGACTCGCCTGGTACGAGGGCAGCATCTCCGGCGAATCAAGCGCCGGCGGCAGCCAATGACTGTTGAAATAACGTGCACCCGCCTCATGCAGGTCCTCGTCAGGGCTGACCGAGTGGGAGAGGGTGGCAAACCCTGCGAGCGCGAGCACCAGCGATGCGCAGATCAGTGATGGCCATGCATAGCCACCGGTATGAGCCATCTGCAGGCCCATCGCAATCGCAAGACAAAGGCCGAGGCCGACCCAGGCCAGCCGGGCAAGTCGATGCTGCAAGCGCGATGCATTTTCCGCAGGCGTGGGAAGTGCCATCACCAGTTGCGGGTCGCCAGCACCTGGCAGCAACTGGTAGCGCCCATCCTGGCCTAGCGCTTCGATGGGAACGAGCTCGTTCAGATGGGTCGGGACAAGCGGGGTCGCAGCCGAGGGCATTGAGCCCTCGATCCGCACATCGCGTACAGCGACGGTCGACGCGCTGGTGGGAGGATCCAGGCGAAGCGTGAATGTACGTCCCGGTGGGAGCTGCAGCTGCAGATGCGAGCTGCCTGCGGGCAGCTCCCGCGTCACTGACCCGGCCTCGGAGAAACCATTGCCCTGGTCGAAGAAGACCTGCAATGAGCCGGCAGCCGGCAGTTCCACGTCGAGCGTGAGCTCGGCATTGCTGTACCGGCGTGAGCCCGCCAGCACGACCAGCAACGCGGCGATGACCAGAACGATTAGTTGGCCTCTACGGAACCGAGCCAACCCCTGCCACCAGCTGGAACACTGATGGAGCAATCCGGCGGCCGGTTGGGAGGCGCTTGTCATTCCGCCATGCCCAGGACTTCATCGGCGGCTGCGAAGATCGCATCGAGATGATCCTCAACGCCGATCCACAACGGCATGCGAACCAGCCGCTCGCTGAGCTCGTTGGTGTTGCGCAGATCGCCGTGTGTACGCCCTGCCTGCAGTCCAGCCGGGGCGGAATGCAGCGGGATGTAATGGAACACGGTCTGCACGCCGCGGGCCTTCATTTCGCTTATGAATCGCGTGCGGGCATCGAGGTCCGGGAGCAACATGTAGAACATATGCGCGTTGTGCTGGCAGTCGTCCGGCACGACCGGCCGACGCAGGTGGCCGGCGGCCTCATGCGGAGCCGCCCACTGCTGATACCGCTCCCAGATTGCCAGTCGACGCGCGGTGATCTGGTCTGCTTCCTCTATCTGCGCGCAGAGGAACGCCGCGGTGATCTCACCGGGAAGGAACGATGAGCCAACATCGACCCAGGTGTACTTATCGACCTGTCCGCGGAAGAAGCGGCTGCGATTCGTGCCCTTCTCGCGCAGGATCTCGGCGCGCTCGCCAAACTCAGCGTCACGACAGAGAAGAGCACCGCCTTCCCCCGAGATGATGTTCTTGGTCTCATGGAAGCTGAAGGCACCCAGCTCCCCGATGGTGCCCAGTGGCCGCCCCTTGTAGCTGGACATGATGGCCTGGGCAGCATCTTCGACAAGCGCCAGCCCATGACGTGCAGCGATGTCGACCAGGGTATCCATCTCACATGCGACGCCCGCATAGTGGACTGCGCAGATGGCCCGGGTGCGTGGGGTGATCGCTGCTTCGACCAGGCGTTCATCCAAGTTCAAGGTGTCTTCACGGATGTCGACGAACACCGGGACCGCGCCCCGCAGAACAAACGCGTTGGCGGTGGAAACGAAGGTGTAGGACGGCATGATTACCTCGTCGCCGGGCTGCAGGTCGAGCAGCAATGCCGACATCTCCAGGGCTGCCGTGCAGCTGTGGGTCAGAAGTGCGCGCTGGGCGCCCGTGCGCTGCTCCAGCCAGGCGTGACTGCGTTTGGTGAATTGGCCATCGCCGGACAGATGACCGTTGGCGTGCGCCTGCGCGATGTGCCAGAGCTCGCGCCCCGTCATGAAGGGCTTGTTGAAGGGAATCAAAAGAGTGCCTCGCAGCGGGCGTTGGAGTGGTTTCAGGCGACCGATCGTGACAGCACGACCACGCCCAGCATTATGATCAGCGTTCCGGCGATCTTGTATCCATCCAGCTGCTCCCGGAAGATCACGCTGGCAAACAGCGCGACCAGGAAGAAGTTGATCGCCATGTACGGGTAGGCCCGGCTGATCGGCATCTTGCTGATGGCGGCCATCCAGCACAGGGACGCGCCGAAGGCCGCCGCAAAAGCGGAAATGACCCATGGCTTGAGCAGCAGCTGCACCAGGTTCAAGGGCTGCAGTGGTGCTGCGAGCAGATGGCCGTGGATGCCGACCTGCCATTTCAGGATCAGCTGGCCGTAGACGGTGAGTACGATCGTGAGGGCAATGAAGAGGTAGCTCATCGTGTCCCCTCACCGAGGGAATGCATCGAGGCGCGTTGCATGCGGCGATCTATGTGGTAGGTGTCGAATGCGCAGTCGATCAACAGACCCGCACGGGCCCATTGGCGCTGCACGGTGTAGTTCCATATCTGCGTGGAAATGACCAGGCGATGGTTGCCCAGGTCGGCATGATGACGCATGACGTGGCGGAGCAGGCGGCCGTAATGCCCACGGCGTTCAAACTGCGGATGAACCGAGTTGAGCAGGATATCGGCGACGCCGTCCTTGATGTCGCAGGTTGCGAATCCGGCAATGGCCTGTCCATCGGACACAACCCAGGTGGATTGGCGCTCATCCTGCGGTTGCAGGCGGCTGTGGGCCCATTCGACGTAGCCTTCCAGGACCAGCGCGGGAGGTATCAGCGGGTTGGCGGAATAATGCGACCGGTAGCCCTGGAAGCCGGCCGTAGCGATGTCGATGATGGCCGGACGATCCGCCGGGGTCGCACGTCGCACCGAGGGAGACCACTCGCCCGATTCCGGGGTGAGGTCAATGCCGTGGTAAACCAGTGTATCGGCGGCAATGACCGTCTCGCCCGCCCGCTGCAGCGCCAGGGCGATATCGGTCCGCCCTGCAGGTACGCGGATGATCAGCAGATCGGCCGATGACGCGGCGATGCAGTCAACGACCTCGGCAAGAGGAGATTGCGGATTGAAACTACCGCGCTCGACACGGATGCCGAAACGCGCACTGTCGGCCGGGGAAAAATCAATCTTCAGAGACATTCGAATGCGTGCCCTGCCACGTGTCTTGCCAGATGATGAACTGGGGACGGCGCTTCGATTCGCTGTGGATGCGGCCGATGTAGAGGCCGACCACGCCCAGGCTGCCCATGATGAAGCTGCCCACTAGCCAGATTGAAGCGAGGATGCTGGTGAAGCCCGCCACCCTGATGTCACCGGCCCAGTAACGGTAGACCGCCAGAAGTGCGATGCCCGCACCGATGGCGGCCAGTGCAAATGCCGCCGTCATGACCAGTCGCAGGGGCTTGTCGGAGAACGACAGCGCGATCCGGGTCGCCATCTGCAGGAGCTTGCGCAGCGTGTAGCCACTCTTGCCCTCCGTACGACGACCATGCGACACCGGTACGCGCAGGGTTTTAAAACCAGTCCAGCGGGCCATCAGAGGGAGGAAGCGATCCGTCTCAGGCATCGCATTCATGGCATCAACAGCCTTGCGGCTGTAGGCACCGAAATTGGCCGTCGAAGGATCATAGTCGGTATCGGTCAGCCATCCCAGTGCCTTGTAGAAGGCACTGGAACCGCTTCGCTTCAGCCAGGTGTCCTGGCGTTCCACCCGCTGGCCCAGCACGATCTCGTTGTCACCTTCCAGGCCTGCCAGCAGCGAGGGAATTTCCTCGGGGACATCCTGTAGGTCACAATCCATGACAATGACACGGCTGCCCTGGGCGTACTGCAGTCCGGCACTGATTGCCGCATGCTGTCCGAAGTTGCGGGACAGGCGCAGGCCGCGAACCCGGGAAGACAGCTTCCCGAGTTCGCAGATCCGCTGCCAGGACTGATCGGGACCCTGGTCGTCCACGAGGATCAGTTCGTGCGTCAGGCCCATGCCCGAGATCGCACCGGCAACACGTTCGGAAAGCTGTTCAAGGCAACCTTCACAACCGTACACGGGCACCACCACCGAAACGTCGGGGGTGGGGCCACTGTCCGGGGGATTCTGATTGCCTGCCTCAGCGCGCATGGCGTACTCACCCATGATGGAAGCCGGAGTCCAGATTCAAAGTGCTGCTTCCAGCTCCGGCAGGATCGCAAACAGATCCCCCACCAGACCGATATCGGCAATCTCAAAGATCGGCGAATCCGGATCCTTGTTGATCGCCACGATCGTACCGGCGTCCTTGATGCCGGTCAGATGCTGGATCGCACCGCTGATGCCCACCGCCACATACAGCTCCGGGGCGATGATCTTGCCGGTCTGGCCGACCTGCAGGTCGCTGGGCACGTAGCCGGCATCGACCGCGGCGCGCGAGGCACCGACGGCGGCGCCGAGCTTGTCGGCCAGCTGGAAGATGACCTTGAAGTTCTCTTCCGAACCGACGCCACGGCCACCGGAGACCACGCGCTTGGCGCTCTGCAGGTCCGGGCGGTCGCTGGCACCGGCGGCCAGGCCGATGAAGCGGGTGTGGCTCGGCAGGGCAGCATCGACGCTGGCCGCTTCAATGGCGGCACTGCCGCCCTGGGCGGCTTCCGGCCACGACGCGGCGCGTACGGTGGCGACCACGATCTGGTCGGCGGGGGCTTCCACGGTGATGATCGCGTTGCCGGCGTAGATCGGGCGCTTGAAGGTGTGGCTGCCTTCGACGGTCATCAGGTCGGAGACCTGGTTGACGCCCAGCAGGGCGGCCACGCAGGGCATCAGGTCCTTGCCGAAGGTGGTCGACGGGCCGAACACGTGGGTGTAGCCCTTGGCCAGCTGCGCGATCTGCGGCGCCAGCACCTGGGCGATGGCCTGCGCGTTGGCAGCGTTGGCCACGGTCAGAACCTTGGCGACGCCAGCGATCTTCGCGGCCTCAGCGGCAACGGCGGCCGGGTCGGCGGCCAGCACCAGCACGTCGATGCTGGCACCGCTGATGGCAGCGGCAGCGCTGACGGTCTTGGCTGTGGCGGCGTTGAGCTTGCCGTCGTGGTGCTCGGCGATGACGAGAATCCTGCTCATTACAGCAACCCCTTCTGCTTGAGTGCGGCCACCAGTTCGGCCGCGTCCTTGACCATCACACCCTTGCTGCGCTTGGACGGCGCGGCGTACTGGGTGGTCTTGAAGGTGTCGGCGGCTTCAACGCCGAGGTCGGCCAGCTGCAGGGTCTCCAGCGGCTTGGCCTTGGCCTTCATGATGTCCGGCAGCTTGATGAAGCGCGGCTCGTTCAGGCGCAGGTCGGTGGTGACCACCGCCGGCAGGTCCACTTCCAGCGTTTCCAGGCCGGCGTCGACTTCGCGGGTCACCGTGGCCTTGCCATCAGCAATCTCCAGCTTGCTGGCGAAGGTCGCCTGCGGGCGGCCCCACAGCGTGGCCAGCATCTGGCCAGTCTGGTTGGCGTCGTCGTCGATGGCCTGCTTGCCCAGGATCACCAGGTCCGGCTGTTCCTTCTCGATCAGCTTGAGCAGGGTGCGTGCGGCTGTCAGCGGCTGGATGGCCTGGTCGGTAACGACGTGAATGGCGCGATTGGCGCCCATGGCCAGGCCGTTGCGCAGGTGCGCCTGGGCATCGGTCGGGGCGATGGTGGCGACCACCACTTCGCTGGCAATGCCCTTGTCGCGCAGGCGCAGGGCTTCTTCCAGGGCGATTTCATCGAAGGGATTGGGGGACAGCTTGACGCCGTCGGTGACCACGCCGGAACCGTCCGGCTTGACCTGAATGCGGACGTTGTAGTCCACCACGCGCTTGTACGCGACGAGGATTTTCATCTGGTACGGGGTCCTTCAGTAACGGGGAGAACGTCCGGTCCTGCAGCAGCAACCGGTTCGGGGGTGGGATCCCGATTCTAGCTGGCTTGGGACGACCATGCGAACGCGTATGGTCATGTTGCGATGCGGCATGGCTCGCGTGCGTATCGTGCGTCGTTCACGTCACGCAGGCAGTCGTGAAGACGAACCACATGTATCCTGTGCCGCTGTGTCGGGCGCTTCATAGCGCCCCTTGGATGAATTTCGATCAGGAGAACAGGTAGTGCCCACATGGCTTGTCACCGGCGGCGCCGGATTCATTGGCGGTAACTTCGTTCTCGAGGCCGTCGCGCGCGGCGTCAAAGTCATCAACCTCGATGCGCTGACCTACGCCGGCAATCTGAAGACCCTGTCCAGCCTGGACGGCAACCCGAATCACGTGTTCGTGCAGGGCGACATCGGCGATCAGGCGCTGGTCACCCGCCTGCTGGCCGAGCACCGGCCGGACGCCGTGCTCAACTTTGCTGCCGAGAGCCACGTGGATCGCTCCATCGACGGTCCGGGCGCCTTCATCCAGACCAACGTGGTGGGCACCCTTGGCCTGCTGGAGGCGGTCCGTGACTACTGGAAGGCGCTGCCGGCCGAACAGGGCGCGGCCTTCCGCTTCCTGCACGTATCCACTGACGAGGTGTACGGCACCCTGGGTGAGACCGGCAAGTTCAGCGAAACCACGCCGTATGCTCCGAATTCCCCGTACTCGGCGTCGAAGGCCGCCTCGGACCACCTGGTCCGTGCGTTCCACCACACCTACGGGTTGCCGGTACTGACCACCAACTGCTCCAACAACTATGGCCCGTACCACTTCCCGGAGAAGCTGATCCCGCTGGTGATCGCCAAGGCGCTGGCCGGCGAGCCGCTGCCGGTGTACGGCGACGGCAAGCAGGTGCGCGACTGGCTGTTCGTGTCCGATCACTGCGAGGCGATCCGCACCGTGCTGGCCAAGGGCCAGGTTGGCGAGACCTACAACGTCGGTGGCAATTCGGAAAAACAGAACATCGAAGTGGTGCAGGCCATCTGCGCACTGCTGGACCAGCGCCGCCCGCGCGCGGATGGCCAGCCGCGCAGCAGCCAGATCACCTACGTCACCGACCGCCCCGGGCATGACCGCCGTTACGCGATCGATGCGTCCAAGCTGAAGAACGACCTGGGCTGGGAACCGGCCTACACCTTCGAGCAGGGCATCACCTTTACCGTTGACTGGTACCTGGACAACCAGGAATGGGTCAACGGCGTGCTCGACGGCAGCTACCGTCTGCAGCGCATCGGCACCGCGGCCTGAACCCAGGAGACACCATGACCCAGCGCAAGGGCATCATCCTCGCCGGTGGCTCCGGCACCCGGCTGTATCCGATCACCAAGGGCGTCAGCAAACAGCTGTTGCCGGTGTATGACAAGCCAATGATCTACTACCCGCTCAGCGTGCTGATGCTGGCGGGCATCCGTGAAGTGCTCATCATCAATACCCCGCACGAACAGGCGTTGTTCCAGCAGTTGCTGGGCGATGGCTCGCAGTGGGGCATGGACATCCAGTACGCGGCGCAGCCCAGCCCCGATGGGCTGGCCCAGGCGTATCTGATCGGCCGCGACTTCGTGGCCGGCAAGCCGAGCTGCCTGGTGCTGGGTGACAACATCTTCCACGGCCACGGCCTGCGCGACGTGCTCAAGCGCGCCGATGAGCGCACCGACGGTGCCACCGTGTTCGGCTACTGGGTGAACGATCCGGAGCGCTATGGCGTCGCCGAGTTCGACAAGAGCGGCAAGGTCATCGACCTGGTGGAGAAGCCGGAAAACCCGCGTTCGAACTATGCGGTGACTGGCCTGTACTTCTATGACGGCAAGGCCAGCGATTACGCGTCCGAGCTGAAGCCGTCGCCGCGCGGCGAGCTGGAGATCACCGATCTCAACAAGCGCTATCTGGGCGAGAGCAACCTGCACCTGGAAGCGCTCGGCCGTGGCTATGCCTGGCTCGATACCGGCACCCACCAGTCGCTGCTGGAAGCCTCCAACTTCATCGAGACCATCCAGACCCGGCAGGGCCTGCAGGTCTGCTGCCCGGAAGAAATCGCGTTTGGCCAGGGCTGGATCACCGCCGAACAGCTGGAGGCACTCGCCGCGCCGCTGATCAAGAATGGCTACGGCCAGTACCTGCACAAGCTCGCCCTGCGTGGAGTTGTTCCGTGAAAGTGATTGAAACCAAGTTGCCTGGCTGCGTGGTGATCGAGCCGGCGGTGTTTGGCGATGCCCGCGGCTATTTCTTCGAGACCTGGAATGCCGAGCGCTTTGCCGCGCTGGGCCTGCCGGATCGCTTCGTGCAGAGCAACGTGTCGACGTCAGCGCAGGGTGTGCTGCGTGGCCTGCATTACCAGTGGCCGCGCCCGCAGGGCAAGCTGGTCAGCGTGCTGGAAGGCGAGGTCTATGACGTGGCCGTCGACATCCGTCGCGGCTCGCCGACCTTCGGCCAGTGGGAAGCGGTGGTGCTGAGCGCGGAGAACAAGAAGCAGTTCTGGATTCCGGAAGGCTTCGCCCACGGTTTCGCCGTCCTGTCCGAGCGAGCGGTGTTCAGCTATCTGTGCACCGAGGTCTACCTGAAGGACTTCGATGCCGGCGTGCGCTGGAACGATGCGGATATCGCCGTGGACTGGCCAGTCAGTGCACCGACGTTGTCGGCCAAGGACGAGAACGCGCCGTTCCTGAAGGACATCGCCGAAGACCGCCTGCCGGTCTACGTGCCATGACCGTTCTGGTCTTCGGTGGCAACGGCCAGGTCGGCCAGGAGCTGCTGCGCGCGCTGGCGCCGCTGGGCAAGGTGGTCGCGACCACCCGCAGCGGCACTCTGCCGGATGGCAGCGCCTGCGAAACCGCCGATTTCGGCCAACCTGAAAGCCTTCCGGCCCTGCTGGACCGTCTTCAGCCGTCGGTGGTGGTGAATGCTGCGGCCTATACCGCCGTTGATCGTGCCGAGCAGGATGTGGAAGCTGCGTTTGCGGCCAACGCGCAGGCGCCTGGCATGATCGCGCGTTGGTGTGCGGCCCATGGCGTGCCGTTCGTGCATTACTCCACCGACTACGTGTTCGATGGCCAGGGCACCGCGCCGTACCGCGAGGACGAGCCGACCGCGCCGCTGGGTGTGTATGGCACCAGCAAGCGCGATGGTGAGGATGCGGTACGCGCGGCCGGCGGTCGCCACCTGATCTTCCGCACGGCCTGGGTGTATGCCTCGCATGGGGCAAATTTCCTGCGCACCATGTTGCGCGTCGGCGCCGAGCGCGACCAGCTGCGTGTGGTGGCCGACCAGGTCGGTACGCCGACGCCGGCCGCGCTGATCGCTGATGTTACTGCGCAGGCGCTGCGGCATCCGGGCCAACTGTCCGGTACCTGGCACCTGACCGCCAGCGGCCAGACCAGCTGGCATGGGTTCGCCGAAGCGATCTTCGCCGAAGCGTTGGCCACCGGCGTGTTGGCGAAGGTGCCGGCGGTCGAGGCGATTCCCAGTTCCGAGTATCCGACCCCGGCCAAGCGCCCGGCCTGGTCGGTGCTGGACAACCGCAAGCTGCAGCAGGATTTCGGCATCGTACTGCCGAGTTGGCAGGATGGCCTGAAGCGGGTGATGGCGGAGATTGCCTGACCCGGCAGGCGGCGTGCCGACCAACGGTCGGCACCCACCCCGACCAACGGTCGGTCGCCTCCAGCGGGCGCCGGGTCAGCTGCGCCCGTAGGTATCCTCGAAGCGCACGATGTCGTCCTCGCCAAGGTAGCTGCCGGACTGCACTTCGATCAGTTCCAGCGGCAGCTTGCCCGGGTTGCGCAGGCGATGGGTCACGCCCAGCGGGATGTACGTGCTCTGGTTTTCGCTGAGCAGGATCACTTCGTCGCCGCGGGTCACTTCCGCGGTGCCGCTGACCACGATCCAGTGCTCGGCGCGGTGATGATGCATCTGCAGGCTGAGTGTGCCGCCGGGCTTGACCGTGATGCGCTTGACCTGGAAGCGTGCACCATTGTCGATTGAATCGTACGCGCCCCACGGGCGGTAGACCTTGCGATGCCACGTGGCCTCGCTGCGGCCTTCGGACTTCAGCTGACCGACAACGGTCTTGACCTCCTGCATGCGGTCGGCCCTGCCGACCAGCACCGCGTCGTCGGTCTCGACGACAATCACGTCATCCAGGCCGACCAGTGCCACCAGGCGCCGTGCATAGGCATAGGTGTTGCGGCAGTCGATGGCGATCACATCGCCCTGATGGGCGTTGCCATCGCCGTCCTGCTGCGAGACATCGCGCAGGGCTGTCCACGAGCCGACATCGTTCCAGCCGGCGTCCAACGGAATCACCACGGCGTCGGCGGTTTTTTCCATCACGGCATAGTCGATGGAATCAGAGGGAACGGCGGCGAAGGCGTCCTTGTCCAGGCGGGTGAAATCCGAATCGCGGCGGGCCTGCTGCCAGGCCTGGCGGCTGCCGGCCAGCATGCCGGGCTGGAAGCGCTCCAGTTCCTGCAGGTAGCGCGAGGCCTTGAACAGGAACATGCCGCTGTTCCAGTAATACTGGCCGCTGCTGACGTAACCGCTGGCGGTCTCGAGGTCGGGCTTTTCGACAAAGCGCTCGACCGCACGCAGACCCTGCCCATCGGCGGCCTTGATATAGCCGTAGCCGGTTTCCGGACCGGTCGGCACGATGCCGAAGGTCACCAGCTTGCCGGCCTCGGCAGCGCCCGCTGCAGCCTGCACGACTGCGCGGAACGCGGCTTCATCGGTGATCACATGGTCCGAGGGCAGCACCAGCAGCAGCGCATCGGCGCCGTCGCGGGTGGCTTCCAGGGCTGCGACCGCGATTGCCGGCGCCGTGTTGCGGCCAACCGGTTCCAGGATGATGGCCGCCGGCTCGGCGCCGACCTGCTGCAGCTGCTCGGCAGCGACAAAGCGGTGCTCCTCGTTGGCGATCACCAGCGGGCCATGCGCGGCGATCGGCGCCACCCGTTTCCAAGTGGCCTGCAGCATCGTCAGTTCGCCCGCCAACGGCAGGAACTGCTTCGGGTACGCCTCGCGCGACAGCGGCCACAGGCGGGTCCCGGAGCCACCGGACAGAATGACGGGCTGGATGATGCTCATGGTCGTCCTTGATTACTGCTGGATTAGGCGGGAAATTTCGTCGGTACGCGCCTGCATCAGCGCGGCGTCACCACGGGCTTCGACATTCAGGCGCAGCAGCGGTTCGGTGTTGGAGCTGCGCAGGTTGAAGCGCCAGCCGCCGAAGTCGGCACTGATGCCGTCGGTGTGATCCAGTACCGGTGATTGCGCCGCGAAGTGCTCCATCACGCGGGCCACGGCAGCCTTGGCATCGGCCACCTTGAAGTTGATCTCGCCACTGCACGGATAGGCCGCCATGCGGTCTTCGACCCACTCGGCCAGTGAGCGGCCGCTCTCGGAGATCAGCTGCGCGATCAGCAGCCACGGGATCATGCCGGAGTCGGCATAGGCGAACTCGCGGAAATAGTGGTGGGCGCTCATCTCGCCACCGTACACGGCGTCTTCGGCGCGCATCTTTTCCTTGATGAAGGCATGGCCGCTCTTGCACTGCACCGGCACACCGCCCGCCTGTTCGACCATATCCACGGTGTTCCAGACCAGGCGCGGGTCATGCACGACCTTGCCGCCGGGATTGCGTGCCAGGATCGCCTTGGCCAGCAGACCGACCAGGTAGTAGCCCTCGATGAAGCGGCCGGTGTGGTCGAAGAAGAAGCAGCGGTCGAAGTCACCGTCCCAGGCAATGCCGAAATCGGCACCGTGTTCACGCACCGCATCGGCGGTGGCGGCGCGGTTCTCCGGCAGCAGCGGATTGGGAATGCCGTTGGGGAAGCTGCCGTCCGGTTCGTGGCAGATGCGGATGAACTCGAACGGCAGGTGCGGGGCCAGCAGGTCGACGATCGCGCCCGCGCCGCCGTTACCGGCATTCACCACCAGCTTCAGCGGCTTGAGCCTGCTGGCATCGACATAGCTGAGCAGGTGCTGGATGTAGGCGCTCTTGTCGTGCTGGGCAACCTGCCCGGCACGCGGCGACTGGGCCTCGGACGTATCGGCGGAAACCGCGTCGGAGATTGCGAACAGGCCGGTATCGGAGCTGATCGGCCGGGCATTCTCCTTGACCAGCTTCATGCCGTTGTAATCCATCGGGTTGTGGCTGGCGGTGACCATCACGCCGCCTGCCGCGCCCAGATGGTCGGTCTGGAAATAGACTTCTTCCGTGCCGCACAGGCCGATGTCGATCACCTCGCGCCCGGTACCACGCAGGCCGGTGGCCAGTGCATCCTGCAGCGCCGGGCTGGTCAGGCGCACATCGTGGCCGAGGACCACTGGACCGGGAGCGAGCTGCGCGGCCAAGGCGACGCCGATGCGGCGGGCCAGGTCTTCGTTCAGTTCTTCCGGCACACGGCCGCGGATATCGTAGGCCTTGAAGGCGGGCAGGGGCATCGATCAGTTCCTTTGTGAGCTCAGTCCCCAATTGTAGTCCCAGTCATGTATGGGAATCGTTTCCATCGGGGAACGCCACCTGACTGGCGTCCGGAGGTCAGCTTCGTGTCGACCGCTTGCCCGCTTTGCGCAAACGCTTGCCGGGCAGGCCCGGCAACGGCGCCAGCAGCGCCTGCACGTCTTCTTCGCTGAAGCGTGGCCCCGTAGCGCCGCCGCCTTCGAGAATCGAGTCGGCCAGCGTGGCCTTGCGCTCCTGCAGCTCGGCAATCCGTTCTTCGATGCTGCCTGCGGCGATCAGCCGGTAAACGAACACCGGCTGCTGCTGGCCGATGCGATGGGCGCGATCGCTGGCCTGGTTTTCGGCCGCCGGATTCCACCACGGGTCGAAGTGGATGACGGTATCGGCGGCGGTCAGGTTCAACCCGACGCCACCTGCCTTCAGGCTGATCAGGAATACCGGCACCTCGCCCTGCATGAAGCGCTGCACCGGCGTGGCCCGGTCCTGGGTGTCGCCGGTCAGGGTCACATAGGCCAAGCCCAGCTGATCCAGTGCCTGCGCGATCAGCGAAAGCATGCCGGTGAACTGCGAGAACACCAGGACGCGCCGGCCTTCCTCGACCATCGAAGGCAACATGTCGCGCAGCAGCTCGAGCTTTGCCGAACCGGCATTGCGGGCCGGGGTGTCGCCCGGCAGCAGGCGCGGATCGCAGCAGACCTGGCGCAGCTTCAGCAACGCATCCAGTACCACGATGTGGCTGCGCGCCAGCCCGCTGCCGCTGATGGCTTCGCGCACCTGCTTTTCCATCGCTGCGCGCACGGTTTCATAGAGATCACGCTGGCCGCCTTCCATTTCCACCGCGCGGGTAATGACGGTCTTGGGCGGAAGCTCTGACGCCACCTGGTCCTTGCGCCGGCGCAGTATGAACGGACGCAGCCGTTGCGCCAGCAAGGTGGCGCGGCGGTGGTCGCTGCCACGTTCGATCGGATGGCGCCAATGCTGGTTGAACTGTTTCTCGCTGCCTAGCAGGCCGGGCAGCAGGAAGTCGAACTGCGTCCACAGTTCGCCCAGGTGGTTTTCCAGCGGCGTGCCGGTCAGGCACAGCCGGTGGCGCGCCTGCAGCGTGCGCAGGGTGATGGCCGCGCGTGACTTCGGATTCTTCACCTGCTGGGCTTCATCCAGAATCAGCAGATGGTAGGTATGTGCCTGCAGCGCCTGCTCGTCGCGCCACAGCAGAGGGTAGGTGGTCAGTACAAGGTCGTGCCCGGGAATCGCCTCGAACAGCGTTTCACGTGCCGGCCCGTGCAGGGTCAGCACGCGCAGGCCCGGGGTGAAGCGTGCCGCTTCGCTCTGCCAGTTGTGCAGCAGCGAAGTGGGCACCACCAGCAGCGTCGGACGGTCCAGGCGACCGGCTTCCTTCTCGACCAGCACATGCGCCAGCGTCTGCACGGTTTTGCCCAGGCCCATGTCATCGGCCAGCACGCCCCCCAGGCCCTGCTGGCGCAGGTACTGCAGCCACGACAGGCCTTCGCGCTGATAGGGACGCAGCGTTGCCACCAGCCCTGCCGGCGGCGGCACTTCGCCCAATGCGGGTGCCTGCATCAGCCGCTGCACCAGTGCCTGGGTGTCCTTGCGCCCGCGGAACTGCAGGCGCGCCGTGTCCTGCAGCGCCTGCAGGCGGCCACGGTCAAGCACAGACAGGCGCAGCGGCGCGCCACGCTGGGCGAACAGGTCCGTCAACAGGGCCATGATCGGTTTCAGTCGTGCGGCCCGCAATGCCAGGCGCGTGTTGTCGCCCGCCGTCAACAGAATGTTCTCATCATCGCCGATGGCGTCCAGCTGGCCACGCATCCAGCGGGGATCGGACTGCAGCACCTGCTGCAGCAGCGGAACCATCGACACGTTGCGGCCTTCCACCTGGATGTCCAGGCCCAGGTTGAACCAGCCCGCATCCGCCGGGTCCGCCTGGATGTCCAGGTCGATCTCATCCACCCGGGTGATGCGATGGCGGAAGTCGTCGTCGGTCTCTACCTTCCAGCCCAAGGCTTCCAGGCGCGGTACGTCGTCCAGCAGGAACCGTGTCCAGTCATGGGTGCGCAGCTGGAACTGAGGTCCTGCGCCCTCCAATGGCGCCCGCGGCGCCGTGTCGCGATGCAGTCCCACCGTGCGCAGCTCGGCCTCGCGCCGTGATTCCTCGGCCAGGTCGCGGGGCAGCAGCGCAAGCTGGCCCTCCGGATCGTGGGCGAACAGGCTCGGATCATCCAGGAACCGCACGTGCTCGTCGTATTCGAAGGCCACGGTGGCGATATCGGCCCATTGCGAAGGGTCGCGTGGGCCGAGCCACGGCGGACGGAACTCGACCGTGTGCAGGCGCAGGACGGGGGTCATCGAACGGATCAGCAGCGTTGGCAGCGTGCTGCTGTCGTCGGGCATGGGGGGCGTATGGTCGATCTGCTGCAGCATCTGCGCCAGCACAGCCGCCACGTGCATGCAGTCGTGGCCGAGCGGGCAGGAACACCGGTTGCGCAGCAGGCTGCGCGGATGGCGAAGACTGGCGACCAGGTCGATCTCCACCCGGTAGGAGTACTTGGCCGGGATCTTTACCTCAGCGACCAGAATGTCACCGAACAGACGCATGCTATGGACTTCCGACAGGCCATGGTCGCTCATTTCCAGCGTCCGGCCTTCCATCCAGCGGAGCAGGTCTTCTTCGGTGTAGGTATGGGCCATCAACGAGGGTGGGGCGGGCACGGGGCCGGCCATTGGCAGGGGAACCCGGCATTCTACGGAACCCTGTGCTATGCCCGTGCAATGCTGCGGCGCATCCAGGCCCTTCGCCGCCCTCCAGCTAGAATGCGGTCATCCTCAACGTGCAGGGTAGTACAGCAATGCAGCAATCGACTTCCACCGGCAAGCGCAGCAAGCGCTTCGCCAGTGCGGCGGAGGCCCTGCAAGGGGTGGTCGCCGATGGCCAGACGCTGGCCGTGGGCGGCTTCGGCCTGTGTGGCATTCCCGAGGCATTGATCGCGGCGCTGCGCGACAGTGGCGTCAAGGGCCTGACCGTGATCTCCAACAATGCCGGCGTCGATGGTTTCGGCTTGGGCCAGCTGCTGGAAACGCGGCAGATCAAGAAGATGATTTCGTCCTACGTGGGCGAGAACAAGGAGTTCGAACGGCAGTTCCTGGCCGGCGAGCTGGAGCTGGAGTTCAACCCGCAGGGCACCCTGGCCGAGCGGCTGCGTGCCGGTGGCGCAGGTATTCCGGCGTTCTTCACTGCCACCGGCTACGGTACGGTGGTGGCCGAGGGCAAGGAGACCCGCGAGTTCGACGGCAAGCACTACGTGATGGAAACCGCGCTGCGCGCCGACGTGGCGCTGGTCAAGGCCTGGAAGGCCGACGAGGCTGGCAACCTGGTGTTCCGCAAGACCGCGCGCAACTTCAACCCGGCCTGTGCGATGGCCGGCAAGGTCTGCATCGTGGAAGTGGAGGACGTGGTGCCGGTCGGTGCGATTGATCCCGACCAGGTTCACCTGCCGGGCATCTATGTGCACCGCATCGTGCACAACGCGCATCCTGAGAAGCGAATCGAACAGCGCACCATCCGCGCGGAGGGCAACTGACATGGCGTGGACCCGCGATGAAATGGCGGCCCGTGCCGCCCAGGAACTGACCGATGGCGCCTACGTGAACCTTGGCATCGGCCTGCCGACCCTGGTCGCCAACCACATTCCCGACGGCGTGGATGTGTGGCTGCAGTCGGAGAACGGCCTGCTCGGCATTGGCCCGTTCCCGACCGACGCCGAGGTCGACGCCGACCTGATCAACGCCGGCAAGCAGACGGTCACCGCACGTGCGGGCGCCAGCTACTTCGGCAGCCACGACAGCTTCGCGATGATCCGCGGTGGCCACGTCAACCTGGCCATCCTCGGCGCCATGCAGGTCACCGACAAGGGCGACCTGGCCAACTGGATGGTGCCCGGCAAGATGGTCAAGGGCATGGGCGGCGCGATGGACCTGGTCGCCGGCGTGCAGCGCGTGGTGGTACTGATGGAGCACACCGCCAAGAACGGCGAGCACAAGATCCTGGCCGAATGCACGCTGCCGCTGACCGGCGTGGGCGTGGTCGACCGCATCATCACCGACCTGGCGGTGTTCGACGTGACTGACAGGGGCCTGCTGCTGGTGGAGGCCGCGCCGGGTGTCAGTGATGAGGAATTGAAGGAAAAGACCGGCGTCGCGTTCCAGCGTTAGTCCTAGGGGGTCGCGCTGACCGTGCCGCGTCCGGTGAAGGCGTCTTCGGTGGCGAGCTGGGCAAGTACAAGGTCGGCATTCCATCGCCCATTGCCCAGGCATTGGAGTGGAACCTGGACGCCCTCGGCGTCCAGGACCAGCTCGGCGACGTCCTCATGGAGTGTATGGCAGGCTTCGTCGATGAAGGTCAGCGTCCCGGCATGGACCTCGGTGAGGATCTCCAGGGCGGACGTTGGAAGCTCAATGGAGCCGAAGCGGGGCCTATCCAGGCCCTCGCTGCTTTCAGTGAAGCCGTTGAACTGGCCGTGCGGAGCTGCCAGCAGTGACTCCAGCAGCAGGTCATTGGCGAGGATGGGGGAGTCTGTGTCATTGCCGCCATTGCGGCCGTCGAAGTACCGTGCCTCGGCCCAGCCCTGCGATGCCAGAGCGCTGGCGCCCGCGCGCAGGGCCATGTAGCAGCCGCCCAGTGATGTGCCGAGCAGGCGAGCGAGGTTGCGCTGGATGCTGCCGGCGTAGCCCACATCGATCACCATCGGCGTCGATGAGCCGACGGTGCGGGCCCAGTACGCCTGATAGGCCTTGCGATGGCGGGCTGCCAGCGACAGAAGCGCATCCCCGACCGGCTGCAGCCAGCGCTGTACTTCGTCGGCCATTTCCGGCAGAAAGACGTCGCGCTCCATCAGCGCCGGCTGCAGTGCGGCCACCTGTGCCACGGCATCTTCGCCGAGCCGTGCCTGCAGCAGGCCGCGCAGCGACCCGTTGAAGGTGCCCTGCATGAGCAGTGCAAGATCTGAGGCGTCGAGCTGGGCGGGCAGCAGCGTTGCCCGACGCGACGCCAGAAAGTAGCTGCTCTTGATCGTGGCGGCGAATGGGTGTGCGGCCTGCAGCCGTGTGAACGCCTGCTCCAGCAGATAGCCTTCGCGGCTCAGAAACAGCAGGTGGTCCACCCCGTGGCGGCGAGCTACGTCGATGGCATGCAGCAGGAAGTCCAGGACCAACGGGCCGAGTACCGTATAGCCCAGCGTACGTGCATCGAGCTGGGGACGACCGAGCAGCCGCTGCGGAGAGGTGTCGGCGATCGCAGCGAAGCTGTTTGCCAGCAGACCGCGCCAGAGCTGCTCAGACCATGGTGCCTGGGTGCCCAAGGGATGGCGGAGCGGGCGAAGGCCCGGTACTACGTCCAGCAGGGCGGACGGGCGCAGCACGTGCACGGGCGTAAGCAGGCTGCCCAGCTGCGGCATCTGGATGTCGGCGTGTTCGTTATCACCCACATGAAGCCAGCGGCCATCTTCGCGCCCTTCCTGACGCGCCAGCTGCTTCCAACTGTCGGCAGAGTCCTTGCGCAGGCCGGTCTCGCAGGAAATCCACCACCGTGAAATGAGCCGCTGCACCCCATCGGGCAGCACCTGCCGCATGTCCTCGCTGGACAGGTACATGTCGGAGAACGCCGTCAGCGCAGTCAGCTTCGCATCTGCAAGCGCTGCCAGCAGACCCTGCCGCGGCCGCAGTATCGCGCGCTCGTGCATGCGCTCGGCATTGGCGAGCATGTTCGCATCCACGCCAGGCAACGCGAGGCGCCCGGCAAGCTCGATGTGGATCTCGGAGAGGGTGGGGTCCCGCTGCAAGGTTTCGCGCAGGCAGCTTTCCGCGTCGGCGCGATGCCGGGAGAAATCACCTATGCCCCACTGCCGCTCCAGTCGCCAGGCGAGATGCTCACGAGCCGCCGTCGGAGTCAGGAACACGCGGGTGACCAGCGTATCGAAAATATCGACCGTGACCATGCGTGCGTCCAGCGCGGCCAGCGTCAAACGGTCAGACATGCCGGTTTGAAGTGCCTCACCGACATTACGTTCACCTTCGGCAGCAAGAGCCAGGCGACCATCGGGTGGCAGTATGCCCAGGCGGAAACCCTGGTGGCGGGTGATGACACCAAACAGGCGCTCGACGGCGTGCTGCAGCGTTCCATCCACCTGGCCCTGTTCCACCGGAAAGGCATCCAGTGGAAGGTTCAGATCGTACAGCGGCCGAAGCGCATCGACGCGCGCCCAGAACATCGAGCCAGCCGGGAAGTCGATGTAACGCTGCGCGTCCAGAGCGATTCCAAGTTTCTGCGCGAGTGCGTCGCACGCGGGGCCATTGCTCAACCAAGTGTGCGCCCAGAGTGGTACACCGACGTAGCTCTCAGGATAGACCAGGCCCAGCTTCGGGTCGGCCTGGAAGGTGCCCAGGATCCAGGCGATGCGTTCTCGCGAGCCCAGAAGGCTGTCCAACAGGTAGTGACGCCACATCTGCTGTTCGCTACCGGTATAGAGCGATTTCTTGGTGTGGATATGGCACACCAGATCTAGTGCCTTGATCTCTTCGCGGAACGTCACCAGGAGAGGAGCAATATCGCGACCACGATTCTGGACCTGGCGCACAACAAGTGTCTGAACGTTCGGTAGGCGTCCGAACGCTTCACGTGCCTGTGCTTCGGCAGCGGTGTCCATCACCGAAACCAGCAATGTGAATCGCAGCGGCATGCGCGAGAGCGTGGTGGCAAACTCGTTGATCAGGTCGGGATAGAACACGTGCGCCATCACACCCACGCTCAAACGCAGCTGTTCCAGCGGGACCGGTGCGGGTAGCGCAGGCGCATCGAAGGGTTCGCTGGCGCGGGTGCGGACGACGCTGGCCGAGCGAAGGCGCGCAATGAAACCGCGTACACCCATGGCGTGCACCACCTTCAAGGCGCGTAGCAGCACCGACCCCAGGCCTGCGATACCGCCACCATGACGCTGTACCGACCGCCGCACGGTGGCGAGATAACGTCCGAAACTCATGGCTGGCCTCTACGGGGCCGTGGGAGATGCGTCAGGGGAGAGGGGCGCGGCATCAGGTGCATTGGACAGTAGCGCTGAAGTTTCCTGTCATTCTCCCGTTTGCGCTTGAACCGGGCAAATCAGGCATGCTTGTGGTCGCTCCTGTCCGGTACCCGGTTCAATGCTGTTCCCGCCTGAACTGCCTGACGCTGACGTCCGCCATCTATCCGGCTGGCTGCCCGCCGGCACGGCCACTGCGCTGCTGCTGGCCCTGCAGATGGAAGTCCCCTGGGAAGTCCACCGCATCCGCATGTTCGGCAACTGGGTGGATTCGCCGCGACTGAGTTGCTGGATAGGCGATCCGCAGGCCCGCTATCGGTACTCGGGGGCGGAGTTCGTGCCGCACCCCTGGCCACCCGCGTTGCAGGCCATGCGCGGGCGCCTGCAGGCGGAGGGCATCGGCCGCTTCAACAGCGTGCTGCTGAACCGCTATCGCGGCGGCGGCGACTACATGGGATGGCACAGCGATGACGAGCCGGAGTTGGGTCCGGCCCCGGTGATTGCGTCGCTGAGTCTGGGCGCATCGCGTCGATTCCTGCTGCGCCGGCGCGATGATCCGGCGCGCAAGGCCGAGTACCTGCTCGGCCATGGCGATCTGCTGGTAATGGCGGGGCAGACGCAGAGGTTCTACCAGCACGCGCTTCCGAAGATGGCGCGGGTGCAGGGTGAGCGGATCAACCTGACGTTCCGCTGGATTGCGCCGCGCTGATCGATCAGCGCGCGACGTTAGGCTGGTCGGCCTGCCCGCTCACCAGTGTCCACCCCACCACATCCTGCGCCAGTTGCTGCAGGCCACGTTCGAACGCCGCGGTCACCGCCGGTACGTCGGTGCTGCCGACCGGCTGCGCCTGGCGGAACGTACGGTCGGCCACCACGCGCTGGTCGGCGACGTGGATCAGCTTGGCGTTGACCTCGATCACCACGGTCGGCGTGGCCTGGCCCTGGTAATCCGATTCGAAGCGGCGCACGTCGGTGGACAGCTTGTAGTCGGCACGGATGCCGGCGGTGCTGCGCGCCACGCCGCGGATGCGCCCGGAATCCTCGAAGCCGCGCAGCAGGGTGTCCTCGATCATGTCGGTGGCCGGCTGTGCCCAGCTGGCGCCCTTGTAGATTTCCATCTGCGAAGGCGTCGGCCGCACATTGATGCGCGGGCTGTCGACCAGGCGCGCGGCGCTCGGCTTGGCCAGTACCAGCTGCCAGCTGGCCTGTGGCCACGCCGGGTCGGCCTTCACCTGCACCGAGGGCGAGTACAGCGTCACCGCGGTTTTCTCGCTGCTGCCAAGGATGGAGCAGCCGCCCAGCAGGGCGACCATCGAAGCGGCCAGCAGCAGGCGCGGAAGGGGGGGCGGGCTCATTTGGGTTCGAACTCCTTCGGTGCGTCGCGGCCCAGCAGGTAGCGCGCGGGGTTGTTCTCGAGGCGGTCGCTGACCCGGCGCAGGTCGCGGATCAGACCGCGCAGTTCGGTCAGCGTCGGACCCAGCTGGCCAAGGCCATCGTTGGCAAAGCTGTTGATCGCGGCGCGGTTCTCGCCAAGGATCGAATCGGCGTTGCCGGCGGCCGAGTCGAGCTTGGCCAGGGTGGCATCGAGCTTGTCGATGATGCCCGGCAGCTGCTGCACCAGGTTCCTGTCCAGGCGCTCGATGGTGCCGTTGGTGGTCTTCAGCGTGGTGTCCAGGCTACGGGCGGCATCGCGCGCGCTGAGCAGCAGCGCCTGGGTACCCTGGTCGCGGTCGGCCAGGCCACCGCTGATGGTCTCCAGGTTGGCCAGCGTTGCATTGATCGAGGCTACATTGCGGTCGCTGAGGATCTGGTCCATGCGCTCGACGATGCGGTTGGCAACATCGGTGATGTTCTGCAGCGCCGACGGCGTGGTCGGTATGATCGGTGCCGGGTCCTTGTTGACTGTGGTCAGCGCCGGCGACTGCGGCGTACCGCCGCTGAGCTGGATGATCGACGGGCCGGTGAGGCTGGTGATCGCCAGCTTGGCGCGGGTATCGGTCTTGACCGGCGTGGTCGAGTTCAGGCGGATGCGTGCGACCACCTGGCGCGGGTCGTCCGGCACCAGGTTCAGTTCGACGATCGACCCGACCGCGATGCCGTTGTACTGCACCGGGCTGCCCACCGACAGGCCGGTCACCGCCTCGCGGAACACCACGCGGTATTCCTGCCAGGTGCGGTCGGAAGAGTACTTGGCCGCCCACAGGCCGAACGCCAGCAGGGCCAGGCCGGTGATCAGGGTGAACGCGCCGATCAGCACGTAGTTGGCTTTGGTTTCCATGGCTCAGGCACTCTCGATCTGTTCGCCACGCGCGGCGCGCGCGCGGGGTCCGTGGAAGTATTCCTGGATCCACGGATGATCCAGTTTCTCGATTTCCGGGAGGGGGGCGTTGGCAACGACCCTGCGGTCGGCCAGCACGGCCACGCGGTCGCAGATGGCGTACAGGGTGTCCAGGTCGTGGGTGATCAGGAACACGGTCAGCCCCAGCGCTTCCTGCAGGGTCTTGATCAGTCGGTCGAACGCGGCCGCGCCGATCGGGTCGAGGCCGGCGGTGGGTTCGTCCAGGAACAGCAGCGGCGGGTCCAGCGCCAGCGCCCGGGCCAGGCCGGCGCGCTTGCGCATGCCGCCGGACAGCTGCGAGGGCAGCTTGTTGATCGCGTCGGCGGGCAGGCCGGCCAGCTTCACCTTCAGCAGTGCCAGCTCGTAATGCCAGCGCTCGGGCAGTTCGCGGTGGTGTTCCTTCAGCGGCACCTGCACGTTCTCGCCCACGGTCAGTGATGAAAACAGTGCGCCGTCCTGGAACAGCACGCCGGTGTTGCGTTCGATGTGCAGGCGGCTCTCGGCGTCGTCGGCACGCGCGTCGCGGCCCAGCACTTCGATCTGGCCTTCGTCGGGCGTGCGCAGGCCCAGGATGGAGCGCATCAGCACCGACTTGCCGGTGCCGGAGCCACCGACCACGCCCAGGATCTCGCCGCGACGCACGTCCAGGTCCAGGTCTTCGTGCACGGTCTGGCTGCCGAAACGGTTGACCAGGCCGCGCACGCGGATGGCCAGCTCGTGGCCGTCGTCGTCCTGCATGGGAATGTCTTCGGGCGTCGGATGCGTGCTCATGTCACCAGCCCATGTGCATGAACCACAACGCCGCGAAGGCGTCGATGATGATCACCAGCGAGATCGTCTGCACCACGCTGGAAGTAGTGCGTTCGCCTACCGACTGTGCCGTGCCTTCGACCTTCAGGCCTTCCAGGCAGCCGATCAGGCCGATCACCAGCGCGAACACCGGCGCCTTCGACAGGCCGACCAGCATGTGCCGCACCTCCATGGTCTCGTGCATGCGCGCGATGTACATCTGCGGCGGGATGTCGAGGTCGAACGCACCGACGGTGATGCCGCCGGCCAGGCCGGCGATCATCGCGATGAAGGTCAGCAGGGGCAGGGTGACCAGCAACGCCAGCAAGCGAGGCAGCACCAGCAGGTCGACCGGGTCCAGGCCCAGCGTGCGCATCGCATCGATTTCCTCGCGCGCCTTCATCGCGCCGATCTGTGCGGTGAAGGCGCTGGCGGTACGGCCGGCCAGCACGATCGCGGTCAGCAGCACCGCGAACTCGCGCAGGAAGGCGATGTTGACCAGTTCGACCACGTAGATCTCGGCGCCGAAGTCGCGCAGGATGGTCGAGCCGAGGAAGGCGATCACCGCACCGACCAGGTAGGACAGCAGTGCCACCAGCGGCACCGCATCCAGCCCGACCTGCTCCATCTGGTGCACGGTGGCGGTAAGGCGGAAGCGGCGCGGTTCCTTGACCAGGCGGGCCGCCTTGACCAGGTTCTCGCCGAGGAAACTGCACAGCGCCTTGATGTTGTGGCCGGTGGCATGGACGCTGACACCCAGCCGCTCCAGTGCCGCCAGCACGCCGAAGTCGCGCTTGGGCTTGGGCCGGTCGTCGGCGACTTCCTCGATGGTGCACACCAGCGCCTGGTGATCCGCGCGGAACTTCAGTGCGTCTTCGCCGAGGTCGGCGCGATGGGCCACGCGCAGCACCTGCAGCACGCCGGCCGAATCCATCTTCTCGATGGCGGTGGCATCGATGCCGGTCAGCGTGTCAGGAACGCCACGCAGGACCTCGGCCGCGGCCAGCGCGGTCTTCAAGGTCCAGGTGCCGGACAGGCGGATCACGCCCGGATCATGGGCGTCCTGTTCGAGCTGGGGGGCGTGGTTCGGGGTCACTTGGGCCATTCCGGTCGCAGCATAACCGTTCTGTATTGGCCATCGCGTCGAACTCGGATGAATTTCTCCGGTCAGGCCCCGCCTAGGTAATACTACGGCGCATGTCCGCAGATGCTCACACGATCCCCACGCCCCAGGCCACCTACGCGCAGCGGGTGGCCTTCGTTTCCGAGATCGCCGGACGCCTGCACAGCTATGGCACCACGGCCCAGCGCCTGGAAACGGCGGTGGTGGCACTGGCTCGCCAGCTCGACCTGGATTGTGAACCGTGGTCGAACCCCACCGGCATCATCCTCAGCTTCAGCGATCCGGCGCAGGCGATCGGCTCCAGTGACATCACCCGGGTGATCCGCCTGGCGCCCGGCGAGAACGACCTGCACAAGCTCAGCGTCGCCGACCATATTGCCGAAGAAGTGGCCAACGGCCGGATGAGCATCGCCCAGGGCCACACCGCGCTGCGCCAGCTGGACAAGGATCCGGGCCGGCGCGGCAAGCTGCGCACGATCCTCTCGTTCACCCTTGGCGCGGCCGGCGTGGCCGGCATGTGGAAGCTGCCGTGGCTGGACATTGCGACCGCCGGTGTCATCGGCCTGATGATCGGCCTGCTCGGCATGGTCACCGACCGTCGCCCGGCCACCCGCGAAGCCGCCGAGGCACTGGCCGCGCTGTTGGCCGGCCTGGTCGCCACCCTGGTTGCGTCCTTTATTGGTGCGCTCAACCTCAACACGGTGATCATCGCCTCGCTGGTAGTGCTGCTGCCCGGCATGTCGCTGACCAATGCGGTCAACGAACTGGCCAGCCAGCACTGGGTATCGGGCACCGCGCGCTTTGCCGGCGCGCTGACCACCATCATGAAGCTCAGCGTCGGCGCGATGATCGCGGTGACCCTGGCCGACGTGCTCGGCCTGGATCCGGTGATCCGGGCCGCGCGGCCGCAGGGGCCCTGGGTGGAATGGGGCTCGCTGCTGACCGCCGCATTTGCCTTCGCGATGCTGTTCAAGGCCAATCGCCGCGATTATCCGTGGGTGATTGCCGCCTCGGTGGCCGGTTATGCGATCTCCAAGTTTGGCGGCCACGCCTGGGGCGCGCCGGCCGGCATCTTCCTGTCGGCGATGCTGCTGACGGCCGGTGGCAATCTGTTCGGTCGTCTGGTCGGGCGTCCGGGCGCGATCATCCGCCTGCCCGGCATCATCATGATGGTGCCCGGCAGCACCAGCCTGCGCGGCGTGCTGACCCTGGTCCAGCAGCAGGACGTGGGCGCCGGCCAGAGCGTGTTCCTTACCGTGCTCAACGTGGTGATGGCGCTGGTGGCCGGCCTGCTGTTCGGCAATCTGCTGATGCCCGCCCGCAAGACTCTGTAGAGCCGAGCCCATGCTCGGCTTCGGATATGGATAGCCGAGCGTGGGCTCGGCTCTACAAACAAAAAACGCCGGCTTTCGCCGGCGTTTTTCATTGCATCCCGATCCGGCCTCAGGCCTTCTTGATCAGGAAATCTTCCGGCTTCTTGTTGCCCTTGGCAGTCAGCTCAGCCATCCAGCGCGGCTGCTTGCCACGGCCGGTCCAGGTTTCCTTGGGGTTGGCCGGGTTGCGGTACTTCGGGGCAACCTTGCCCAGCTTGCGGCCGGCGGTCTTCGACGGGGCCTTGGCGGCCGGAGCGGCCTTGCGGGCACGCGTGGCCGGGGTGCTGCCGAACAGTTCTTCGATGGTGTAACCCTCGGTCTTGGCCAGCTTGGTCAGCTGGGCCCGGACCTTGGTGATCGGCCGGCGCTTGGCGACGATGGTCTGCTGCTTCTTGGCGGTACGGATCAGGGCGCCCAGCTCGCGTGCTGACAGGCCGGTCAGGTCAATGCTCATTTACGGTTACTCCGGAAACTAATGTGTGGACGGGACAAGCCAGTCCATGGCGTCGGCGGACAGAATAGAGATGAATTAATCACAGCACAAATGCAGGCGGGTCATGGCGTGGCGGCATGCAGGCGCCGTCGCGGTGATTTTGACCGGATTATGTCCGCTGCAATATCGGGGAAGACCGCGGCAGAAAAAAAAGACCGGGGCAGGGCCCGGTCTTTTTCCTGATCAGCCCTGCAGACGCTGCAGCAGGGAGGCCTTGTCCAGGCTTTCCGCTTCGCTGGCGCGGCGCGAGCGGTATTCGTAGGTACCGGCGGCCAGGCCGCGTTCGCTGACCACCACGCGGTGCGGGATGCCGATCAGTTCCATGTCGGCGAACATCGCGCCCGGGCGCAGGCCGCGATCGTCAAGCGCCGCGTCCAAGCCGGCATCGCGCAGTTCCTGCAGCAGGTTGGCCGCAGCGTCGGCCACGGCAGCATCGCCCTTCGGGTTGATCACGCACACCACCACCTGCCACGGCGCCATCGCGTCCGGCCAGATGATGCCGGCATCGTCATGGTTCTGTTCGATCGCGGCAGCTACCACGCGCGAGATACCGATGCCATAGCAGCCCATCGCCATCACCGCCGCCTTGCCGTTTTCATCCAGCACGGTGGCATCCAGCGCTTCGGCGTACTTGCGACCGAGCTGGAACACGTGGCCGACTTCGATGCCACGGGCGATCTTCAGTTCGCCACCGTCCACTGCGCGGTCACCGGCACGCACGTTGCGGATGTCCGCCACTTCCGGTTCCGGCAGGTCGCGGCCCCAGTTGACGCCGGCCAGGTGGAAGCCGGTTTCGTTGGCGCCGACGACGAAGTCCGACATCGCCGCCACTTCGCGATCGGCGACCACGCGGATGGGCTTGGCCGGGGCGACCGGGCCGAGGAAGCCCGGCACGCAGCCCAGATGCTCGGCGATCTCCGCCTCGCTGGCGAAGCGCTGTTCGTCCAGGCCGGCAACCTTGGCCAGCTTGATCTCGTTGACTTCATGGTCACCGCGCACCAGTACCAGCACGAACTGCTGTGCCTTTCCTTCACCCGCGATCAGCGCCACCGACTTCACCGTGCGCTGCAGGTCGATGCCGAGCAGGGCCGCGACCTCCTCGCAGGTCTTCTGGGTGGGGGTGTCGACCTTGCGCATGGCTTCGCTGGCGGCCGCACGCGGCGCCGGATCGGCGGCAATCGCCGCTTCCATGTTGGCCGCGTAGTCCGAGCCGGTGGAGAACACCAGCGCGTCTTCACCGGAATCGGCGATCACGTGGAATTCCTGCGACGCATCGCCGCCGATTGCGCCGGAGTCGGCCTGCACCATGCGGAAGTCCAGGCCGAGGCGGGTGAAGATGCGGCTGTAGGCCGACTTCATGTTCTCGTATTCGCGCACCAGGCACTCGTCGTGCAGGTGGAACGAATAGGCGTCCTTCATCAGGAACTCGCGCGAACGCATCACGCCGAAACGCGGGCGGATCTCGTCGCGGAACTTGGTCTGTACCTGGTAGAAGTTCACCGGCAGCTGCTTGTAGCTGGACAGCTCGCTGCGCGCGAAGTCGCAGGCTGCTTCCTCGGCGGTCGGGCTGTAGCAGAACACCTGGTCCTTGCGGTCCTTGATCTTCAGCAGCTGCGGGCCGAACTTCTGCCAGCGCCCGGTCTGCTCCCACAGTTCCTTCGGCTGGATGGTCGGGATCTGGAATTCCACGGCACCGGCGCGGTCCATTTCCTCGCGCACGATGCGCTCGACCTTGCGCAGCACGCGCAGGCCCAGCGGCGACCAGGTGTACAGGCCCGATGCCAGCTTGCGGATCATGCCCGCGCGCAGCATCAGCCGGTGGCTGGTGAGCTCGGCGTCGCTGGGGGTTTCCTTGGTGGTGTGCAGGTGGAACTGGGAGAGGCGCATCGTCGGCTTCGGATAACGGCAGAGACGCCTATTCTGCCAGCCCGGCCGGGGGGAGGGGTATCGGCAGGGCTGCGCCCTGCACCCGCCGTAGTGCAGGCCGCTGGCCGGCAACCTCAGAAGCAACAGTCGAAGCAACAGCGGGCTTCCCGTGGGATGGCGGGGTGGGTCCGGTTGCGGG